>JBAUBA010000434.1:0-2999 GCA_049676265.1 Atribacterota bacterium | reverse complement strand
GTCGTTAGCTAGTCAGTTACCCGGTTACCCGGTTACCCGGTTTACCAGTTGGAAATACAAGTTACGAGTTTCAAGTCCTACGGGTAGACACAAGGTCTACCCCTACTAATTTATCTTGTATTTTTGTTTTTAACTGGTTAACTGGCAAACAGGGTAACCGGTAAACTGACTAACTAACGACTAATAGAATCGGTCAATTGGCCAATCGGCTAATTGGTCAATTGGAGAATCGGCTAATCGGTCAATCGGCCAATCGGAGAATGAATTCATGCCTGGTAAAAAAACCGTTTTCAAAAAAATAATAATTGTTTTGTTCTTAGCGATTTTAATTACAGGCGGATATTTTGCAATTCGGAGTAACCAGGCTAAAAATGAGATAAAATATCAGATAATTTATAAGATGGAGAATTCCATCGATCGAGGGATCTATATAGGTAAAGTTAAAAATTACTCTCTAAAATCTATCACTTTATCTGATTTTAAGGTATTTAAAAATAGATCATTGCTTGACGAGGACCAAATCTTTGAAGCCGAAGAAATGATTATCAATTATGATCTGGATTTCCTCTCTGCCCTAAAGAAGGAGGGACCTCTAAGCATTAAAGATGTAACTCTGGTAAAACCCCGGATGACTTTAATCAGGGATAGCCAGGGAACCTTTGATTTTATGGAAAAATTTAATCTTAGCGTATTTAGTCAGTTCCCGATTAAGGGAGTAAATGTTAAGGAAGGAAATCTGGATTATATAGATTACCAGACCACGAAAGAAAACGGTCTTTTAACTTCACTAAAGCAATTAAATGGTTATTTTTATTTGGCAGAGTTACCTAAAGTAGAATTAAGTTGTTCAGCCAAAAGAGAAGAAGATGATAGTCCTATTCTCTTGGAAGGTTATTTTTTTACTGGAAAAGTAGACTACGTACTTGATTTTACTTTTAAGGATGCAGAAATTGCTCACTTCCAATATTATTTTGTTCAGGATGAAGTGCTCAAGGCAAAAAAAGGATTGTTTGATTCAAATCTACGCTTGGCTAATGATTTGGATGGCATACCGGGAAAAATCAATTGGCAGGGGAAAGTATCCGTTAAAGATGTTAATTTATATTCTGATTTTTTAGATGACTTAGAGGTAAAACAGGTTTACGGTTCGGTTGTTTTTAATTCTCAAGAAATCAGCATTGAAAGTATAACTGCTATATATCAGGACTCTCCCTTTTCTCTACAGGGCGATTTAACCTATGATGACCAGTTTGGTTATAAGATAAAACTACAATCTGATAATTTTAAGTTGGGCGATTTGGCAGAAGAAGCGAATAAATATCTATCTCTACCCGCTGATTTTTCCCTTGAAGGCAGCTCTAATTTAGAAATTGAAGTCAGTGGATTAGAAAACAACTTTCAAATTAATGGGAAATTATTGACAAAGGAAGGGAATATGGGGGGCTGTGATTTTTTAAATCTATCCGCTGGATTTAATGTTGATTCAGGAGGAATTTATTTAGAAGAAATAAAGGCAGAGGTCGCAGGAGGGCTAATTAAAGGGAACGGAGGAGTTAATTTAAGCAAGAAAGTGCCTGAATATACTTTTTCATTCGACTTTTCCCGCTTTGATACACAAGGCGATCTCCTTAAACCCCTTGTATCTAATTATGTAAAAAGTGGATTGTTATCAGGAAAAGTAGACTTAAAGGGGATTATTGTTGAAGGGGAAGAAACCAACCTTATAGCCAGAATAAAAGTCGAGGATAATGAATTAGGAGATTTTTTATTACAGGCAGAGGGAACAATTGCTAAAGATAATTATCTGGATTTAAAACTAAAAGCTGAGGAAATTAGTTTAAAAGGATTGGGAGAAACTTTAAATTATAAAGAGATTGGGGGGAAGGCCAGTTTTATCGGAACTTTAAGTGGTCTTTTAGAAAATCCAAAGATTCAAGGTAAAATTACAATTGAAGAAGGACAGATATCTGGATTACCCTTTAATTATTTAGAAGGGAAGATAGATTATCAAGGGAACATGTTAAAGTTGGAAGACCTTCATTTTCAGGATGAAGGATTAACACTTAAAGGTGGAGGCAGTGTAGATTTTTTTGAAACAAAAGAGGAAATGGAAATAAAAGTAAATTTGCAGATAGAACAAGCAGATTTGAATTATTTGGCTAAATATTTTAACATTGAATTACCATTATCCGGTTCAGCTCAAGGGGATGTTTTTATTCATAGCCGAGGGTCTCAATATGAAGCAAATGGCGATTTGCAAATAAAAAAGGTCAATATAACAAGTTATAAGGCAGAGTCTGCAAATCTAACTTTTTCCTTAAAGGATAAAAAAGTAAACATAAAAAGTTTAGTCTTAAATTCCGGGAAGTCTCAGCTCTATGTCCAGGGTGAAGTTGATTTAAAAGAAAGATTTCCTTTGGATCTGAGGGTCAATTTCTTAAACCAGAGAATCGTACATCTAATGTCCTATTTTTTATCTCCGGATTCAATGAGTAAATTTAGGGGAAAAGCTACAGGTTCGCTGGAGATAAAAGGGGATTATGCTTCTCCCGACTTATATCTATCAGCCTTGATCGAAGATGCCCAGTTAGAAGGAGTACCATTAAACTCCATAGAAGTAAAGTTAGATAAAATTGGTTCTGTGGCAAGGATTAATCGGTTAATACTGAGTCAAAGAAAAGGGGAGCTTACAGCCGGGGGATGGATTAATCTTGATGATGATAATAAAAATTTAGATTTTCACCTTTCAGCAGATAATTTAGATTTGAGCCAATTATCCAGTCTTTTTGGTATAGAAGACCAGATTGAAGGTCTGGTAAACTTTAAAGCAGAGGCTACGGGAGATATTGGCTTACCTAATATATCTTTTTCAACCAAGGTTGAAAAGGGGAAATTCCAGGATTTTATTTTTGATAATCTTACTTTTGAAGCTCTCTATAATCAGGGTATCTTAGAGGTTAAGCAATTTGTTCTGGATAAAGAAGGTCACCAAATAGAAG
>JBAUBA010000433.1:0-4221 GCA_049676265.1 Atribacterota bacterium | reverse complement strand
GCTTTATATTAAAGATTAGTTCGTGTAATTTATCTTGGTTAACGCCAAAAGGAATACCATTATTTAAATTTGGGCAAGAAAGATTTATTTCTAATGCTGAAATCTCTTCAACATTATTAAGATATCCGGCTAAATTACAAAAATCTGAGATAGAATTTCCCATCAAGCTAACAATAATAATGTTATTTGCTTTTTTCAATAAAGGCAATTCTTCTTTTATAAAATATTCTACACCTTTTGAAGGCACACCGACTGCATTTAATAATCCGCAATCAGTTTCACAAATTCTCGGCCCGGGATTTCCTTCTCTTTCTTGGAAAGCAATACTCTTGGGAAGTATTGCCCCTAATCTATTAAGCTCTTTTTCATTTAATAAAGTACATCTTATATCAAAAGTGCCTGAGGCAGGCATAATTGGATTTTTTAAATGTAAAGGACCCAAATCAACCTCTAAGCTCACTTCTTTAGTCATCAAAAATCACCTCTTCCACTGGAAAAACAGGTCCTTCCTTACAAACTCTTTTATATCCATCTTTGGTTTTATGCACACAACCCTTACAAGCACCTATACCACAAGCCATATGTTCTTCTAAACTTACAAATGCTAAAAAATTATATTTTTTCTGTAGTTTTTTTATATGTTGGACAAGTCTTTTCGACCCACAAGTATAAACAACATCAATTGCTGTTTCTTCTAAAACTTTCTCTAAAAAATTAGTAACTTTTCCCCTTGCCCCTTTTGAACCATCATCTGTGGTATAGAATGTTTTCCTGGAAATAGATTCAATCTCATCGCTATATAAAAGTAAATTCTCGGTCTGAGCAGATAGAAAACTATAAATCTTAATTCCCTTTTGTTTGCTTTCTAACATTAACGGCATTAAGGGAGCAATTCCTATGCCCCGGGCAACTATAGCAATATTATGTGCACTTTCAGAAATGTTAAATCCATTTCCAAGAGGTCCAATTAATTCTGCTAAATCACCTATCTTGGACTCACTCAAAATTTGTGTTCCTTTGCCAACCTTTTTATATAAAATATCAAAGCAACCTAAATTAGGATCAATATTGTAAAAACTAAATGGTCTTTTTAAAAAAAGTTCTTTAATTTTCCATTTAGACAACATAACAAATTGCCCCGGTTTAGCTTCTTGAGCAATTTGAGGAGCCTTTATTTTTATTTTATAATAATTATTGCTTAAATTAACCTGTTCAATTATTTCACCTTTAGTCAATATAGTATTTGTATCCCTGGGGTTTTCCACAAATTTACCTGCTTTTGATAATATTTTTAAATATTAAATATGTTCACTATTAATATAATTTATTTACACTCTACCAGCGACCAATGCCAAGATAGCCATTCTAACATAAAGGCCATTATGGGCTTGCCTAAAATAAGCAGCTCCTTCATAATCATCAACATCAATAGATATTTCATCAACTCTCGGTAGGGGGTGGAGAATAGTAATTCCTTTTTTAGCACGGTTAATTATTTCTCTATTTATAATGTATACGCCTTTAACCTTTTCATAATCCTCCGGGTTTTCAAATCTTTCCCTTTGTACTCTCGTTACATAAACAATATCACTAACTGATAGAGCTTTTTCCACATCTTCAGTTTCTTCAATCTCAGCTCCCCGGCTTCTTAGATCTGCAGTTATTTCTGCAGGCATTTTTAAAGATTTTGGAGAAACAAAAATCATTTTATTTTTACATAAAGCCATAAAATATCCTAAAGAATGAACTGTCCTTCCGTTTTTTAAATCACCTAAAAAGGTGACTGTCTGTCCGCCTAAAACTCCCTTTTCTTTGCGAATAGTGTAAAGGTCTAGAAGGGCTTGGGTTGGATGCTGACCGGCTCCGTCACCACCATTGATTACCGGGTGAGAAGCATTATCAGCAGCAATTTTGGCAGAACCTTTCATAGGATGACGCATAACAATAACATCTACATAACCATCGACCGTTCTAATAGTATCTGCCAAAGTTTCTCCTTTAGATACAGAAGAACTCGCTGCATTAGCCATGGTAATCACTCTGGCACTTAATCTGTTTATTGCGGTCTCAAAAGAAAGGCGGGTTCTCGTGCTCGGTTCAAAAAATAAACTGGCTACTACTTGACCTTCCATGTTTCTAATAATTTCTCCGCACTTAACTCTTTTTTCAAAATTTGCAGCGGTATTCATAATCAAATTTAATTCTTGAAGCGAAAATTGGGCAGTGTTTAAAATATCTTTTCCTTTTAACATTTTTATAACTCCTTAAATTTATTTATTATATATTTATTTATCACGGTAACGCTGTGAAGCTCAAGAAGAATACATCGTGCATCTTGCATATTTTCTCTATTAATTTATTTTTCTATGATAGTTCCGCTTTGTTCCTTTAAAGCCTCTAAAGCCTTATCCAAAGAGGTAATGATGGCTTTCTTCCCTCCATTTTCTAAAAATCTTAAACAAGCTTTAACCTTTGGCCCCATACTCCCCGCAAGAAAATGTCCTTCATCAAAATATTGTTTAGCCTCTTTAAAAGTTATTTTACCTAAACTTTTCTCATTAGCTTTACCATAATTAATCTTAGCATTTTCTACATCTGTAAGAATTAAAAAAATATCAGCATCTACTATTTCTGCTAATCTTTCTCCGGCAAGATCCTTATCTATTACTGCTTCAATTCCTTGGTAATTTCCCTCTCCATCTTCTAACACCGGTATACCTCCGCCACCGGAAGCAATAACAATTACTCCTGCATCAACTAATTTTTTAATAACAACTCCTTCTGAATTAGATATTGGATCTGGTGAAGGAACAGTTCTTCTCCAACAACGTTCTCCATTTGGTTTTACTTTTTTAAATATATAATCAGGATTGTTTTTCTTTATTTCCTTAGCTTCCTCTTCGGTTAAAAAATTACCAACAGGTTTTGAAGCATTATCACCAAAAAATTCGGGGTCATTTTTATCTACTAAAACCTGATTTACTATTGCACAAACTGGCATTTCGACTCCTATTTTTTTAAGATGATTTATTAATGTTTGCTGTAGCATATAACCAATCTGCCCTTGAGTCATTGCTCCTGCTACATCCATAGGATGAGCCGGAACAACATCTTTGCCTAATTTTTGTTGTACCATAAGATTACCAACTTGTGGTCCATTTCCATGAGTTATTACTAAACGGTCGTCTTGGTTAAGATTTTTTATAATTTCTGAGATATGTTTTGTCGTTTTCCAGCAATTTTTGAATTGTTCTTCTGAAGTTCCTTTTTCATTCGCTTGTTTTATCGCATTCCCACCTAAAGCTATTAAAATTACTTTTGCCATTTTTTATTTCTTCTCCCCCAAAATTTTTTATTGTATTGTAAATATTGCTTATAAATAATTTTACAGACTAGCGTTCTTTAAAATATCTTCTTCTTTATATCCTAACTTATTAGATATCTCCTGAGCTGAATTAGTAAGGATTTTAACAAACCTTTCCGAATTGCTCGAAGACATTCTTTTTGCTAGCCCTGTTATGGTAATGCTGGCTATTGTTTTTCCGTTAATATTTTTTATGGGTGCAGCAACTGCTTTTATTCCTTCTTCAAGTTCCTCATTGCAAACGGCAAAACCCTTGTTTTTTATATCTAATAAATGTATTATCAATTTTTTCGGCTCTGTAATTGTATTTGGAGTATATCTTAGGAGTTGTTTTTTATTAATAATTCTTTTGATGTCTTCTATGGGTTGATTAGCTAAAAGTACTTCTGAACTGGCGGTACAATGAAAGGGCATTTCCCTGCCAATTTCTACAAAAAGATGAGTGTTTGTACTTCTGCTAGAAGAAATTGAATCAATGCAAATCCCCTGGTCATTTCTCCAAACAGTTAAAAAAGTAGTTTCTTGAGTTTCATTACAAACTTTTTTCAAAATAGGTTTGACAATTTGTCTAAGATCGAGGGACCTTAAAAGGGAGTTAGAATATTTAAGTATACGTAAGCCAATTTTATATCTTGAAGTATCATTTTCTTTTTCGACTACAGAATATCTTGATAAATCCTTTAATATTCTATGAACTGTACTTTTTGGTAAATTTAATTCTAAGCTTAGTTCCGTAATCCCCACATTTCTCTCTATGTCACTTAAATAATCTAATATTTTTATTATCTTTTCTAATGATTTCATATGGTCTTCATTCTTTTTTTATTGTTCCATATTGTGGAATCATGTTCCATTTT
>JBAUBA010000432.1:0-3197 GCA_049676265.1 Atribacterota bacterium | reverse complement strand
ATATTTAGTCATTGCTGAGGTTAAGGTTGTTTTACCATGGTCTACATGACCGATAGTACCCACATTAACGTGGGGTTTAGTTCTTACAAATTTCTCTTTTGCCATTTGGTTTTTCCTCCTTAAATATTCTATACTATTTTTACTATTTTAAACTTAGATTAATATTTCCTTTGTAATATTATCTGGAACTTTTTCGTAATATAAAAACTGCATACTAGAAGTTGCCCTACCTTGTGAAATTGACCTTAAGCTAGTAGAATAACCAAACATTTCTACTAAAGGTACATAAGCAGTAATAATTTTTACTTTAGCCTTTGTTTCTATCCCCTCTACCTTCGCCCTCCGTGAACTTATATCACTTATCAGACTGCCTAAATATTCTTCTGGAGTTACGATTTCTACTTCCATCATCGGTTCTAAAAGTATTGATTTGGCCTTTTTCATGCATTCTTTAAAAGCCATAGAGGCTGCAATCCTAAAAGCAATCTCCGATGAATCTACTGGATGATAAGAACCGTCCAATAAAGTTACTTTTATATTGGTGACCGGGTAATTAGCCAATACTCCGCTTAACATAGCTTCTTTTATGCCCCCTTCTACTGCGGGGATATATTCTTTGGGTATTGCTCCACCAACTATCCGATTAATAAATTTAAAATTCTCTTCTTTATAAGGTTCTACCTCTAGAGTTACATCTCCATATTGTCCCCTGCCTCCCGATTGTCTGATAAATTTTCCTCTAGCCTTAGCAGTTCTCTCGATTGTTTCTTTATAAGCCACTTGTGGCTTTCCTATGTTTCCTTCTACTTTAAATTCCCGAAGTAAACGATCTACAATTATTTCTAAATGCAGTTCCCCCATACCCGAAATGATAGTTTGACCGGTTTCAACATTATGCGTTCTTCTAAAAGTCGGGTCTTCTTCTGATAATTTATCCAAAGCTAAAGCCATTTTATCTTGCTCTGCTTTATTTTTTGGCTCTATGGCAATAGATATCACCGGTTCAGGAAATTTCATTGATTCTAAAATTATAGGATGTTCTACGTCACATAAAGTATCACCGGTAGTAGATTTTTTTAAACCTATTATTGCACCCAAATTTCCTGAATGTATCTCTGTAACATCCTTCTTGTGATCAGCATGAATCAGTACTAGTCTATTAATTCTTTCCTTAATCTCTTTGGTTGGGTTGTAAACATAAGAACCAGATTTTAATGTGCCCGAATAAACCCTGACAAAACTCAATTTACCTATATAGGGATCAGTCATAATCTTAAAAACTAAAGAAGATAATGGTTCTTTATCTTCGACTAATCTATATATTCCCTTCTCAGTTAGAGGATCTATGCCTTTGATCGGTGGAACATCTAAAGGAGAAGGCAGATAATCAACTACCGCATCTAAAAGTAACTGAACACCTTTATTTTTTAAAGCTGAACCACACAAAACCGGAACTACCTCATTTTTAACAGTTAATCTGCGAATTGCAGACT
This sequence comes from Atribacterota bacterium, assembly GCA_049676265.1. Lineage (GTDB taxonomy): Bacteria > Atribacterota > Phoenicimicrobiia > Phoenicimicrobiales > Phoenicimicrobiaceae > Sediminicultor. Next base: position 1,704 of record JBAUBA010000432.1, on the reverse strand, counting down.
TTATTTCATTGGAGGCAATTTCTTCACCTTCAAGATATTTCTCCATAATATTTTCATCAAGTTCAGCTAAGCTTTCTATTATTTTATGATGATACTCATCGGCTAATTCTCGCATATCTTCTGATATAGATACTTCTTTATAATCTACTCCTAAATTATCTATAGTATAAGAATACGCCTTCATTTTTATTAAATCTATAATGCCTTGAAAATTATCTTCATTCCCCCAGGGCAATTGAACAATGATCGGATTAGTTGCCAGTTTATCTTGAATCATTTTTACAACATGATAGAAATCTGCTCCTGTCCTATCCATTTTATTAATAAAGGCAATACGGGGAACACCATATCTTTCTGCCTGATACCAAACGGTTTCTGTCTGGGGTTCAACCCCCCCTACTGCACAGAATACCGCAACAGCACCATCGAGTACCCTTAAACAGCGTTCAACTTCCATGGTAAAATCTACGTGTCCAGGCGTATCAATAATATTAATACGCTTATCTTTCCAATAAAGAGTAGTTGCCGCAGAAGTTATAGTAATGCCCCTCTCTTTTTCTTGAGGCATCCAATCCATAGTTGCAGACCCTTCGTGGACCTCGCCCATCTTGTGAACTTTTCCCGTATAATAAAGTATCCTCTCGGTAACGGTAGTCTTTCCGGCATCAATATGGGCCATAATACCAATATTTCTTATTTTATCTAAAGGAAATTTCGTAGACATAATTTAAAAACCTAATCTTATTTCTTCAAACATATTTTTTATTTCAAAACTCAACAGTTATTGGACTAATAAAATGAAAATCGCAAAATACAAAACTCCACGCTAAACGCTACCCGCTCTACGCTATGCTATTTACCACCTGTAATGAGCAAATGCTTTATTTGCTTCAGCCATTTTATGAGTATCTTCTTTCTTTTTTACAGCTGTTCCGACACCATTCGCTGCATCTGTAAACTCTAAGGATAATTTTTCATGCATCGGTTTACCTGTTCTTTTCCTGGCAAAGTTAATTATCCATCTCATCCCCAAAGTTATTCTTCTATCCGGACTTACTTCAATCGGGATCTGATAACTTGCTCCTCCAACTCTCCTTGATTTCACTTCTAATACAGGCATAACATTCTGTAAAGCTTGATTAAATACTTCCAAGGGCTCCTTTTTTGTCTTTTTTGCAGCCATATCTAAAGCGCTATAAAAAATTGCTTCTGCTTTGCTTTTTTTGCCATCATACATCAGTTTGTTTATAAAAAGTGTTATATTTTTATTATGGTACACAGAATCTGGTGTATTTATTCTCTTTACTGCCCTTCTTCTCCTGGACATTATTTACCACCTCTATCTTTATAAATTAGTATTTCGTATATCGTATATCGTTAAGAAATAAATCCGGTACCCAAATTCGCATCTCGTATCTCGTGAATCGTATCTCGTAAATGAGATAGAAGCCAGAAGACAGAATCTAATATTCAGAATTATTTTAGATTATCTGGTTCTCTTCACGCGATACTCGATACACAATACGCGATACGAATTATTATTCACTAACGACTAGTGACTTGTTTATTGCTTGCTTGTCTTCTTTGGTCTTTTAGATCCATATCTTGAACGCCCTTGCATTCTATTTTCTACTCCAGTGGTATCCATAACTCCTCTGACAATATGATATCTAACTCCTGGTAAATCTTTTACCCTTCCACCCC
>JBAUBA010000431.1:0-3018 GCA_049676265.1 Atribacterota bacterium | reverse complement strand
GGTATGGGAAATAGAGCACAAATGTTATTTGCTGAAAAAAAGATTGTTCCGGTAATAGGAGTCACCGGAAAGATTGAAGAAGTGATAGAAAAATTTGTGCAGGGAAAATTAGAATCCGGAGAATCGTTTTGTAAACCGGGAGCAGGAAAAGGGTACGGCTTAGAAAAAGAAGAGTGTGATCATCCCAATGAAAAACATATTCATTAATAATTAGAGCTAATATAAAAAAATTTAAAATGTGAAAATATAAATATTTAGATTAGCATTGATTAAAATAAATAAAGTAAGTATTTATATCAAAACATAAAAATCTATACAAGCCAAGCAAACAATATAACTAAATAACCAGCTAACTAATTAACCAAAATAAGGAGGCGAAAGATATGCCAAGAGGAGATGGTACTGGACCAACAGGAGCAGGACCGGGAACTGGTCGAGGAACCGGTCAAGGAAGAGGTGCCGGACAAGGACGCCGGGGAGGCGGAGGAATAGGAATAGGTGCTAATTGTGTTTGTCCTTCTTGTGGTGCTATAGTTTCCCATCAAGTAAGTGTTCCTTGCAGTAGCATTAAATGCCCTAAGTGTGGCGCCATGATGCTAAAACAATAGAATAAAAGGGAAGGATTAAACTAAATGATAATTTCAGTAGCGAGTGGAAAGGGTGGGACTGGTAAAACAACAATTGCTGTTAATCTTACTCTGGCTTTAGCCAAAGACAAAGAAAAAAATGTGCAGTTTTTAGATTGCGATGTAGAAGAACCCAATGCCCACCTTTTTTTAAAACCAGTTATAACAAGTTCGGAATCAGTAGAGATTCCTGTGCCAAAAATTGATGATAAAAAATGTAATTATTGCGGTAAATGTGCGGAAGTTTGTGTTTTCAATGCTATCGCAGTTACCAAAAATAAAGTTTTAGTTTTCCGCGGGCTGTGTCATGGCTGTGGGGCTTGTACGCTATTTTGCCCGGAAAAGGCAATTAGTGAAGAGGGAAATGAAATAGGAATTTTAGAAAAGGGCAAAGCAGGATCTATTAATTTTATTCATGGACGTTTAAATATAGGAGAACCGATGTCTCCTCCTATAATAAAGAAAATTAAAAAGAAAATTAAGAAAAATTACATTGATAATAGAGATAAAAATATTACAAACAATTACATCACCTTGATTGATGCCCCTCCGGGGACTTCCTGTCCGGTTATCGAATCTATAAAGGATAGTGATTATACTATATTGGTTACTGAACCGACTCCTTTTGGGTTACATGATCTTATTTTAGCAGTGGAAGTGCTTCGGAAATTGAAGATTCCTCACGGTGTGGTATTAAATAAGTGTGATATTGGAGACCATAAAGTAGAAGAATATTGTAAGAAAAATGATATTCCTCTTTTACTTTCTATTCCTCTGGATAGAGAAATTGCAGTTGCTTATTCCAAGGGTATTCCTATAGTTAAGATAAATCCCTCCTATGAGCAGAAACTTATCCAACTTTTTCAAAAAATCGTGCAAATTATTTAATGTTTTTATCTTTACGGTTTTGTAATGATAAGAATCGAGGTATTTTTTAATGAAGGAAATAGTTATAATAAGCGGTAAAGGTGGAACAGGAAAGACAGTTATTACTGCCAGCATTGCTGCTTTAGCAAGAAATAAAGTTATGGGAGATTGCGATGTAGACGCTTCTAATCTTTATCTTTTACTTCATCCTGAAATAAAAGAAAAACATGATTTTTACGCCGGAATAATTCCCAGTATAGATTTAGAAAAATGTACTAATTGCGGTCGATGCCAGGAAGTCTGCCGTTTTGATGCCATTAAAACAATCAAAGGTCAGACCGTAATTGATCCGGTATCTTGCGAGGGCTGCGGTTTATGTGCTTTGGTTTGTCCGGTAGAAGCTATTCAAATGAAGGAAAATCATTGTGGAGAATGGTATATTTCCGAGACAAAATATGGACCTTTAGTACATGCCCGATTGGGTATTGCAGAAGAAAATTCAGGGAAATTAGTTACTTTAGTTCGTCAGAATGCTCAAGCAATTGCCGAGAAAAATGATTTGAAATTAATAATAGTTGATGGACCTCCGGGAATCGGATGTCCTCTTATAGCCACTCTCAGCGGAGCTAATTTAGCTGTAGCGGTAACCGAACCTACTCTCTCCGGATTGCATGATTTAGAAAGAGTGGTAAAAGTAACCAAACATTTTGGAGTGAAGGTAGTAGTTATAATAAATAAATATGATATTAATTTAAAAAATTCAGTAAAAATCGAAAAATGGTGTCAAAAAGCTAATGTAGGGATGATAGGGAAAATACATTTTGATAATGTAATAACTGAAGCCCTAGTAAAAGGATTATCGGTAGTTGAATATAGCGACAATACTGTAACTAAAGAGATAAAAGATATATGGCAGAAGATAAAAACCATAGTAGTAGAATAAAAAAATTCACCAAATTATTGTTCTTCTTCTCTTTCTATTAACGCAATACTCGACATTATATACTCGATAATATATTAACCGAATATTTAACGACCAGCTAACCAATAAACTAGCTAACTAATTAACTAATTGAATTTAAGGAGATGTTATGATTACCTTTGGACCGGTCCCTTCAAGGCGTTTAGGCCGCAGTTTAGGAATAAATAATATCCCCCCAAAAATATGTACTTATTCTTGTATCTATTGTCAGTTAGGAAAAACTTCTAAGATAAAAATAGAACCTCAGGTTTTTTATTTACCTTCTGAAATTTTTAGAGAAGTACAGGATAAGGTAAAGAAAAGTAAAGAAAAAGGAGAACTTATTGATTATCTTACTTTTGTACCTGATGGAGAACCTACTTTAGATATTAATTTAGGGCAAGAGATTAAATTAATAAAATCTTTGGGGATTAAAATAGCCGTTATTACTAATAGCTCTCTTATAGATAAAAAACAAGTAAGAGAGAATTTAATGGAAGCAGATTTGATTTCTTTTAAAATAGATTCTGTTGAAGAAGAGATTTGGCGTAAAGTGGATCGACC
>JBAUBA010000430.1:0-1639 GCA_049676265.1 Atribacterota bacterium | reverse complement strand
AAATCGTAACTCAATAAGGCAACCAGAAACGAAAAAAAAGCACCAATAAACAATGAAGCTGGTTGAAGATTTTGGCTGAGAACCAACCAGAAACTCATGAGCAGAAAAAATGTTAAGACTAGCCTGGTAACTTTATACATAATATACACAATTACCCTTTACTTAATTTAAACACTTAATGTTTTGTTAATTATTATTAGAAGAAGGTATCAATATAACAAACCTTAAGAATTAAGTATATGTCAAGCTAGATTGATTTTGAATCCACTGCCTGCTTACATTTATTCTTCTTGCTTCTATTAAAAGTAGTAGATGTTCATAAAAACTATTAGGATTGTCCTGAATTTGCGATCTATGGTTGAAAAAATAAAGAAAATATAATTTACTTCTACGAAAAAAGAGATACACTTTACGAAGCAGGAACTAAATATCCCGCTAAGGATAAATATAACAAGGGGGTGATTAAAAGTCAAGTTCTCAAAAGAAAGAGACTGAGAACCAAAAACCATATACCAACGGTTATTAATTGATAAACAGGCGAGGTCCCTGCCCTACTCGATACAACTAATTTAACTGGTAAACTGGGTAACCAAATAACTACTCCTTCAGTTATCAGTCCCACTTCTATACAACTAAAGATGGGCGACTTGTTCACCACAAAATTTACATTTTCCATCTTTATCCAAACCCACATTAACAATATTATAACCCGTCCGTCTAATTAAGAGTTCCTTACAGTTACCACAATAAGTGGTATTGGCTTCCTCGTCCCATATATTGCCTACATATACATACTTCAATTTTTTTTGGGCAATATCCCGGGCTTTGTATAAGGTGGAAACGGGGGTTGCCTCAATGTCCATCTTATAACAGGGGAAATAGCGAGAAAAATGCAAAGGTATATCTTTTCTTAAAGAAGAAATCCAATCCACCATTTCTTTAATTTCTTCTTCACTATCATTTAACCCGGGTATAATTAGATTGGTTATTTCTATATGGCAATATTCTTTGGAAAGTTTAATAGTATTAAGTACTGGAGAGAGACTGCCTTTGGAATATTTTTGATAAAAGGAGTTTCGGAAAGATTTAAGGTCAATATTCATAGCATCAATAAAGGGCAGGATATTAATAAGAGGTTCTCGATTGATAAACCCGTTAGTAACTAAGATATTCTTTAAGTTATTTTTTTTAGCTAACTTAACTGTATCCAAAACATATTCATACCAGATTAAAGGTTCAGAATAAGTATAACATATTGCCGGAGAATTATTCTTAAGGGCTAATTCTATCGCTTTTTCTGGAGATAATTCTTCCACTTGGACATCTTTTATGTTTGCTTGAGAAATAGTCCAGTTCTGACAAAAAGCACATGTAAAATTACAGCCTATTGTGCCCAGTGATAAAACCATTGTCCCGGGATAGAAATGATAAAGCGGTTTTTTTTCAATAGGGTCCATTCCGTAGGAAGAAACTTTGGAATAGATTAAAGAATAAAGCTGGCTATCTATATTTTTCCGGGCTCGGCAAAAACCAATTTGGCTTTTTTTTATCAGGCATTCTTTAGGGCAAAGCAAACATTTTATAATCCCTTTCTCTTTATCGAATAATTCATAAAATAGGGCTTCCTTCATTTTAAAAA
>JBAUBA010000429.1:0-2916 GCA_049676265.1 Atribacterota bacterium | reverse complement strand
AAAACTAAAAAGATAAAGGGAATCATTGTAGACCTGGACAACACTTTGATAGCCTGGGGGGAGAAAGAAGTTAGTCAAAAAAATATTGATTGGGTTAATGAAGCAAAAAAATTAGGATTAAAAATATTTATAGTTTCCAACACTAATTCTAAAAGAGTTGCAGAATTTGCAAAAATATTTGATGTCCCTTACCACTCAAAATATTTTAAACCCTTTAGCATAGCCTTTAATAATGGTCTTAAAATTTTAGATACAAAAAAATCTGAGACAGTGGTAATAGGAGATCAGATATTTACCGATATATGGGGAGGAAACAGATTAAAGCTCTTAACTATTTTAGTCATTCCTATAGTTAAAAAGGATTCTATAGGAACATTCCTTCATCGTAATTTGGAAAAAATTATTATTTCTTTCTGGCTAAAAACAGATAAAATAAAAAAAGAAATTGGCAATTGGCCCTAAATAACAGTATCGAGTATATAGTATCGAGTATATAGTAAAGAGAGAAGAGCAAAGAGAAAAAAAACTGAAAAATTAAATATATTTGTCGAATGACAATAAAATTAATAAAGAAATTATAATCCAATTTATATAAAGTATTCTTGGTCTTAATTATTTTTTCGCTACTGATTTTTTCTTGATACTTGTTTTTACTATATACTAAATACTAGATACTATATACTGTCTTAATTGGAGTAATATCTATGTTTTTATTTTATAGACTATTGTTAGCTCACATAATCGCGGATTTTCCCATGCAAACCAGCCAAATATTCAAAATAAAGATGAATACCCAGTGGGGAGTGATACTCCATACCCTGATAGTATTGATATTTTCCATCTTCTTTGCCTTCCCCTATTTAGAAGACCCTAAAGTTATAATAGTACTTTTGGTTATCTTTCTGTCTCATACTGTGATTGATAAATTAAAAATGGAATATTCGAAAAAAACAAAAAATCAGAGTATAAAAATACTATTACTTGACCAGTTTTTGCACATAGCAATTATTGTTTTATTAACTTTTAATTTTACTGAAAATTATTTATTGAGTTCACCGTTCAATAGTGCTTTTTTAAATTACTTGATAGATATTTATAATAGTGATATATTTATTGTAAGTTTAATAGGATATATCGCTTCTGTATTCTTTATTCCAATTTTACTTATGCACATAAGAGAAGAAGGTATGCCTACTAATCCTAAAAAATTAAAAGAACAAAAAGCACTAAGTATTAAAATATCGGAAAACCAAACATTGGATAAATTTTATCGCTTATTTTTGACTCTCTCAGCGCAGTACTTAGATGATAAATATATCATTGTAATTTTTATATGTTTTGTAATCATAAGCTTTGTTCCCTATCAAAAGAGTGCAGAAAGAATGGAAAAGGTATATAATCTAAAAAGAATTATTAATTCGTCATTGGCAATATTCGTTGGGATAGCATTAAAAATGATTTAACTTCCAAGCAGTTTAAGTAACGGAGGAAATGAAGGAAAAATGAAAAGGACAACAGATAAGAGTATTACAGGAAAATTCTTATCAGATATATTATATGAAAAGAGGTTAATTACCCAGGAACAGTTAGAGAGAATATTAAAAGCCCAGAAGGATAACAATAAAGAACTGCAAAAGGTAATTATCGACCTTGATATTCTTAAAAAAGACCAGATGATGCTTGCCTTAGCTGATGAAATTGGAGAAGAATACGTAAATTTAAATGATATAAGCATTGACCCCACCATCGTAGTTCTAATCCCGGAAGAGATGGCCAGAAGACATCAGCTTATTGCCATAGACAAAGATGAAAAAAAATTGACCGTAGCAATGGCGAACCCTTTAGATGTTTTTGCTCATGATGAACTAAAAATAAGATTGGGATATGATATCGACTCAGTATTGTCCTACGGTGAGGATATCGACAAAGCCTTAGACGAAGTATTCGGAGTTACCGATGAATGGGATCAGGTAATTGGTAAAATTGAAAATATGCAGGTAATCGTACTGAAAGAAGAAGAAAAAGAGAGAGCTGACATTTCTGCTATCACTGAAAGCGAAGAAGCTCCTATTGTTGCTCTGGTTAACCTGGCAATTTTAAGGGCAGTTAAAGAGAAGGCCAGCGATATTCATATAGAACCGTTTGGCGAGGATACACTTAAAGTTCGTTACCGAATAGACGGAATATTACATGATGTGATGTCTCTCCCTCGGAACCTGCAATTGGCGGTTATTTCCCGAATTAAAATAATGTCTGATTTGGATATTGCTGAAAAAAGGTTACCTCAAGATGGTAGAATTCAGGTGAATGTTGGGGGAAGAAATATTAATATAAGAGTTTCGATCTTGCCTGCAGTCACTGGAGAGAGTGCAGTTTTAAGAATACTGGATCCCTCGAGCATCTTATTAGAATTAGATTCTTTAGGTTTTTCTCCTGCTATTCTTCCTAATTTCTTATCATTAATAAAAAAACCTAATGGCGTAATCTTAGTTACCGGTCCAACAGGAAGTGGAAAATCTACCACGCTATATACCACGCTAAATTTGCTAAACTCAAGCGAAAAAAAGATTATGACTATTGAGGACCCGGTAGAATATAGGTTAAAAGGAATCAGCCAGGTGCAGGCTAAACCCAAAATCGGACTTACTTTTGCGGCTGGATTAAGAAGTTTCCTGCGGCAAGACCCCGATATTATGCTGGTAGGAGAAATTAGAGATAAAGAGACCGCGGAAATTGCTGTTCAGGCAGCTCTTACCGGACATATTGTCCTGAGTACCCTTCATACCAACGATGCTCCCAGTTCGGTGATAAGATTAATTGATATGGGAATAGAGCCCTTTTTAATTTCTTCTTCGGTGGTTGGAATTATAGCTCAAAGATTAGTCAGAAGGATATGTCCTAAATGTAAGAAAGAGA
>JBAUBA010000428.1:0-5479 GCA_049676265.1 Atribacterota bacterium | reverse complement strand
CCACTTATCTTCTGGAAGAGATTATATCTAAAATTCAAGCCAGGCTTGCTACTTATTATGCTGATAAAGACGATAAAGATACGGAAATGGCTTTAATTTAAATAGACTTTTCTTACTACCCTTTATTTTCCTTCAGATTCCAAATCTATCATCTTCCTTTTTAAAGCAATCCCTTCTTTTCCGGAAAATCCTCCTAAACCACCATCACTTTTTATGACCCGATGACAGGGAATAATTAAGGGTAAAGGATTATTTCTCATAGTGTTCCCCACTGCCCGATATGCCCGAGGATAACCGGCTGCTTCTGCTGCCTCTTTATAAGTCCTTATTTCACCATAAGGAATTTTCTTAACTAACTGTAAGATTTCCTTCTGAAAATTCGTATAATTATCTAAATTCAACCGACAATCTGTAAAATCAACTTTCTTGCCGGCATAATATTCTTTAACCTTTTTAATTAAACTTTCCCATCCTTTATTATCTTCGAAAAGATTATTACATTTTAACTCTTCTCTGATTTCAAAAAGAACATCCTCTTTTCTCTCTTCCGGCAAAATAAAAATCCGCAAGCCCTTCTGGTCAGCTGCAAACCCTGCCCATCCCCAGGTAGTTAAGAAAATAGCATATTTAAAAATATTTTCCGACATAAATTTCCCTCCTCTTTTTGTCTTGTTACTGTTTTTATTATATAATCTAAATTAGTCGTTAGTCAATGAACTAGCGTGGAGCGTTTAGAAGTATATAGTATATAGTGAAAAAAGAAAATAGAAGCCGGCATCCAGAAGCCTGAAGTATGGGCGTATTGCTCTATACGTCCAAAAGAGATAAAAAGCAAGCAACATTAGGAAGAGCACAATTCATTGTGTCCCTACGCCTAAATCTTATCTCTTTACGCGATACTCGATACTAATTACTATTCACTAACGACTGATTTAATTGGGGAATTGGCCAATTGGTGAATTGGTGAATATTTTTATTTATATCAAAAAAATCAGGATGGAATTAATTATGCTAAAAAAAATAAATGTCTTGCTGCTAGCGGGTGGAAAAAGCAAAATAAGTATGAGAAAATTTACCGGCAAAGAAAGTAAAGCCTTAATTGAAATAGGCCCTCACCGCCAACCCATGGTTCTCCATATAATAGAAGCTCTGAAAAAATCAAAATACACTGATAAAATCATAGTAGCAGGACCTGAAGAAGTACAAAAATTAGTAAAAAATCTGGTCCATCTAGCCATTTCCGACGGTCAAACTATTCCCGATACCTTGAAATCAGGAATTTTATCCCTCAAAAAAGACCCTTTAATATTAATCTCAACTTGTGATGCCCCTTTAATAACTGAAAAACATATCGATTGTTTTCTAAAAGAGTGTTACGGATGGCCTGGTTTTGATATTTATTATCCTATAATCGATAAAGAATTTTATCAAGAGTCTTACCCCTCTTCAGATTTAAGAAGAGTGTATGCTAGTCTTGTTGAAGGAAATTTTACCGGAGGAAATATTCTTTTAATAAATCCTCGGATTATCACTGATTTTGCAGATACAATTAACGATTTTATCTATTTCAGGAAACATCCTTTAAAAATGGCTCGACTCTTGGGGGCTCGAATTACCACGAAATACTTAAGAAAATATCTATCTATTCAGGACCTGGAAAAGAGAGTCCCCGAATTGTTAGGAGGTTATAAAGGAAAAGCCATACTCTCTCCTCCGGAAATAGCTCTGGATATCGATAAACCCAGACATTTAAAAGCTCTTTGGAAAAATTATTAAAGCTTACTCTTTACCCCATACATACGGCCGCCATTTTTACCGGTAAGAAGATAGGAAGTAATAAAGACTTTACGGTCATGTTCTAAAGCAATATCCCTTACTTTGGGAAAATAATTTCTTTCACATATTACTTTGAGAATCTGAACTTCTCCATCTTTACCATATCCTACATTTCGGGTAACTCCGAATCCTTCTTCCCGAAGTTTTTCCTCAATCTCCTGCCATTTATTTCTGGAAATAACGCCCACAGAAATTATCTCTTTAGAAATTTTTTCAGATATAAATATTCCCACTATATTTCCTATGGCAAAGCCTCCGCAATAGGCAATGAGATTAAGCCAATTTCCAATATCCTGTATTACCTTGCTTACTATCAGAATAAAAATTAAAACTTCGAAAAAACCGAGCACACCGGCAATAAGCTTTTTTCTACTGACTATCATCTGAACTCTAAAAGTACCCATAGTTACATCCAAAACTTTCGATAAAAAAATAATTCCTGCCCCAATATAAATGTTGGAATCCATCACTCTATCAAGGATGTTCATTACTATTTCCATGTTTTTTTTCTCACCTCTTTCTCTATGTCTTCATTCTAACATTTTCTCTGCGTCTAAATCACAGGCAATTATAATACACTAACATTAATTATTCAACTATTCTTTTAATATTTTTTTAATATTTTTAAAATTATGTAATTTTATTTTAAATATATACTATAATGTTATAAAATAAAAACATAGATCAAAGAAAGGGGTATTTTTTTAATGAAAGCAGAAATTATCAGTATAGGCAGTGAAATACTAAGAGGGCAGATCACCGATACCAACGCAAATTTTATTGCCAAAAAATTAGTTGAATCAGGTATTGATTTAGAGCATATTTCAGCTGTCAGTGATAATCCTGAATCTTTATTATCCATTTTAAAACTCGCCCTTCAACGTTCTGACCTAATCATTACCACCGGTGGGCTGGGACCTACGGAAGATGATATTACCTACCAAACCATTGCCAGGGCTTTAAATCTTAAACTGATAAAATATCCGGAAGCTGAAGAAAATTTAAAAAAGATTCTCCATAAAATAAAAATAAAAGTTTCCCCAAGCAACCTCAAACAAGTCTACCTTCCGGAAGGGGCGAAAATTATCATTAATCAATATGGTACTGCCCCAGCCATGATTTTAGAAAAAGATAACAAAATTATATGTTCTTTTCCCGGTGTCCCCCATGAGATGAAAAATCTGATAGAAGAAAATCTAATCCCTTATCTAAAAGAAAAATTTCCACCTTCCCTAATTAAAAAGTCAAAAATATTAAAAGTTACCGGTCTTGGAGAGTCATCAGTTAATGAACTTATTCGCGACTATATAAACAAACAAACTAATTTTTCTTTTGGCATATATGCTAATCCGGAAGATATCCAGGTCCAGGTAACTACCCAGGCTCCCACTGAAAAAGAAACAGACAAACTGTTACAATTTTCGGTTAACCAATTAACTAAAATATTGGGTGATTATATTTATGGAATTGATGATGAAACCTTAGAAGAAGTAGTGGGGAAATTATTAAAAACAAAAAAATTGAAAGTTGCAGTGGCAGAATCTTGCACCGGTGGAATGCTGGGGGAGATGATTACCCGCATACCGGGAAGTTCTGAATATTTTCAAGGCGGAGTGATAAGTTATCATGCTAAAATCAAAGAAGACCTATTAAAAGTACCCCCGGAAGTAATCAAAAAATATGGTGAGGTTAGCAAAGAAGTGGCTCAATTAATGGCTGAAGGGGTGCGAAGATGCTGCCACATTGATATAGGGATTAGCATTACCGGTATTGCCGGCCCGGGAGGGGCAACCGAAAAGAAAAAAGTAGGATTGGTCTATATGGCTCTTGCTGACAGTAAAAAGACTATTACCCAAAAACACCAGCTATTCGGAAACCGCCAATTAATCCGTGTACGTTCAACCCGCCGCGCTCTCAATATGCTTCGTATGTATTTAATGGGAAAATAATTATCAAGTTAATTTAATTTTATTTTATTTTTGTAAGGAGGTTAATTTTGATTAAAGTAGGGGAATTTTATGCTCCGGGGAAAATTATCTTTGGCTCGGGAGGATTATCTAAAATTGGGACAGAAGCAAAAAGATTAGGAAGTAAAGTTTTAGTAGTGTTAGGTAGAAGCGCGATGAGAAAAAGTGGAGCACTGGATCGCTTAACTCACTTACTTATAGAAAATAATTTAGAATATCTAATCTACGAAAATATCCCCTCTGACCCTACGGTAGAAATAATTGATACCGGAACATGTCTTGCCAGAAAAGAAAAATGCAATCTGGTTATAGCCCTGGGGGGAGGAAGTGTCCTGGATGCCGGTAAGGCTATTTCGGTAATGGTAACCAATGAAGGTTCGGTGGCCGATTATCAGGAAATCGAAGGAAAAGGTAGAAAATTTCAACACAAACCTATCCCCTTTATCGCTATCCCCACTACCTCAGGTACTGGCTCAGAAGCGACGAGAAATGCAGTAATCACCAATACTAAACTTGGTTTAAAGAAGAGTATAAGAGACCCCTGGCTCATTCCGGAAGTGGCTCTGGTTGACCCCGAACTTACCCTATCTCTACCCCCTTACGTAACAGCCGTCTGCGGTGGTGATGCTTTAACTCAATGCATAGAATCTTATTTAGGCAAGAAAAGTCAGGAAATCACCGATGCCCTGGCCCTGCATGCCATAGGATTAATGGGTAAAAGTTTGGCCAAAGCAGTAAAGGATGGAAAAAATTTAGAAGCACGTAAAGATATGGCTATGGCTGCACTTTTGAGTGGGCTTTGTCTGTCTAATTCAGGATTAGGAGCAGCCCATGCCCTCTCTCACCCTCTGGGAGTGCATTACAAAATTCCTCATGGTCTGTCCTGTGCAGTACTGTTACCTTATGTAATGGAATACAATTTGCCGGTAGTTGCCAAAAGGTTGGCTAAAATAGCCCAATCTTTAGAGGAAGATATCTCTTTATTATCGGAAAAGGAAGCCGCTCAAAGGGCAATATATAAGGTAAAAGAAATACTTTCTCAGGCCGGAATTAAAACCAATCTATTAGAATGGGAAATAAAAAAAGAAGATTTTTCACAATTAATTAAGGGTGCAAAAGGAGGAAGTTTGAATAATAATCCACGGGATACATCTGATGAGGATTTAATTAAACTATTATATAAAATGACTGGCCTTTATTGATATAACAGAATTACATTAAATTTAAATTAATTTACTATTTTAGTTTTTTAGTATCTACTACGATATTCGGTTCTTGGTCTAGGTGGACGAGCTTCGTCAATCTTTAAAGGACGACCGTCAAAATCGGTATCATTTAACGCATCTTTAGCTTTTCCAGCTTCTTCTGGTGAAGACATTTCTACAAATCCAAAACCTTTGCCTTCGATAATGTTGACACTCTTAACTTCACCATAATTAGAAAATATTTCACTTAACTGATCATTGGTTACAGAATATTTAAGATTTCCTACATATAATTTACTACCTTGCATACTTTTTCCCTCCTTTTCGATATTTCTCTTAAGTCCAATAACGTTTCTTTGGGAGAGAAGAAGCAAGGAAATGATTCTAACCTCTTAACGATAACATTATTAAAACACAAGAGATCCTTTTTAACAATCTGTTATAGTTCGTTCAGTTGATTGTTGTTAGCAT
>JBAUBA010000427.1:0-3153 GCA_049676265.1 Atribacterota bacterium | reverse complement strand
AATTTTAGCAGCAGAGGGTGCAGGATTTCAGGATATATTAAAAATTAGTGCATTTCTTTTAAACCTCAATGATTTTAAAGGAATGAATGAGGTATTTCAAGAATTTTTTCCTGCTGAACCGCCTGCTCGAACCACCAGTACTGTAAAAGCATTCCCTCCGGGCGTTTTGGTTGAAATTGATGTCATTGCCTTAAAACCTTCCTGTCAGGGTGGTCCTTTAAAATAAAAGGAGGTAAAAAAATGGAATTAAAAGTAGGAATGAAAGCACTTGATTTTACTCTACCTGATAGCAAGGGGAATGATGTCACCTTATCAAATTTTAAGGGAAAGAAAGTTATTTTATATTTTTATCCGAAGGACAATACCAAGGGATGTACCCTCGAAGCCATTAATTTCAGAGACAATTATGAGGAAATCAAGGAAACCGATACCGTTATTTTAGGTGTCAGTAAAGATAGCATGAAATCTCATATTAGTTTTATTAATAAATATAATTTACCTTTTGTACTGCTTAGTGATGAAGAAGGTAAGGTCTGTGAATTGTATGGTGTCTGGAAGATGAAGAAAATGTACGGTCGGGAATACATGGGGGTAGAGAGGACCACTTTTTTGATTGATAAAGAGGGGAATATCATGAAAATATTCCCCAAAGTCAAAGTAGAAGGCCATGTTGAGGAAATTATGGACCAATTAAAACGGAATGTGTAGAATGATAAAGTAAAGAAGATATTCTATTGAACTTCAGTTTATTATGGCTAGTAGAATGATATTGATTGATCCAGGATTTTAAATCTATTCGCTAAATTTACTATTTAGTATTTTTCCGAAAGAGTTATAAAATACGCGTTCATATAATAATTCATTTTCATTTTTCGGTATTTTTTCTTCATCAGGATAACCAAGGGCGATAATAGACAGGACATTTATATTTTCCGGTATTTTAAGTATTCCCCTGGTATATTCTTCGGCAGTTTTGGTTTCCGAATGCATTCTTTTTCTTATTTGAATCCAGCAACTACCTAAACCTAACCAATGTGCGGTTAACATGATAAAAGTAGAGGCAATGGAAGTATCTTCAATCCAAACATCTGATTGATTTTGGTCTGCCGTAACCACGATTCCCAGGGGAGCATTGGACAGGAATGCAGAGCCATGCATTTTAGAAAAAGATAATTGGGATAGTAATTTTTTATCGTCAATCACAATAAACTGCCAGGGATAGTTGGCTTGAGAAGATGGAGACAATAATGCAGCCTGAATGATTTTTTTTATCTTTTCTTGCTCTACTTTTTTGTTTTTATATTTTCTGATGCTTCTCCGTTTAATTAACAATGATAATAGATTAATATCCATCTTACAGCACCTCTTTTTATTTTTTTATCTTTTAAATGGTATTCTAAGTTGGTTTATTTAAATTATTTCCACTAACCTGGCAGCATTTTTTTCGCACTTGTATTTAAATTATATCAAAAAATGGTAAGTTCAGCTATAATAAAACCATCATATTATTCATATTAACACAAATTCAAGAGATATAAATCATAATATTTTATCATTAGAGGAAGGATGCAACAAAAATTGCCAGAACTATTTTCAGTTATCCGATTCCAACAGGATTTAATGAGCTGGTATCAAGTCAATCATCGTTCATTGCCCTGGAGAGAAACAAAAAATCCTTATTATATATGGATTTCGGAAATTATGTTACAACAGACCCAGGTTAAAACTGTAAATCAATATTTTCTCCGATTTATTGAAAGATTTCCCACGGTTGAAAATTTAGCTAATGCTTCAATAGATGAAGTGCTGAAATATTGGGAGGGTCTTGGCTATTATAACCGGGCAATAAAACTCCATCAGACCTCCCAAATGGTTAAGGATGAATTTCAAGGTCGTTTTCCTGACAATTATCAGCAGCTTCTTAATTTGCCCGGTATCGGACCCTATACTGCCGGTGCCATTGCCAGTATTGCTTTTAATTTACCGGAACCGGCTATAGACGGAAACGTTGCCCGGGTTATCAGTCGAATTTTACTTATTACCGCAGATAATAGCAAAGCAGGAACAAAACAAAAAATACGGCAGTTCGTTTTAAAAATTATGCTACGGGAAAAAATTGAGGTTTTTAATCAAGCACTCATGGAACTTGGTGCTACTGTCTGTGCACCACGCCGGCCCGAATGTTCTGAGTGTCCCGTTTGTTATACCTGCAAAGCATTTCTGCATAAAAAGCAGGAAGTCATTCCCAATTTAGGAAAGAAAGCAAAGCCAAAAAAGATTGCCATGGAGATGGCTCTTTTATTAAAAGAAAATAAAATATTGCTTGTCAAACGTCCGCCCGGGGGACTTTTAGCCAATATGTGGGCTTTACCGGCAACGGAAGTGGAAAGGGGAAATTTCGATGGTTGTAGTATCCAAAATATCCTGGAAAATTTTTATCAAATAAAAATTAACCAGAAACCTGTTTTAATTGGAGAAGTAAGCCATGCTTTTACCCACCGGATATGGTTGATGAAATTATATCATTTTTCTTTATTTTCAGACGGTGATTTTGATTCGTATAAAGAAAAATGGGTAGCCATTTCTCAATTAAGTAACTATGCAATTCCCACTGCATTTAAGAAGCTTTTTGGTTTACTGGAATCAGTTCAGAAAGAGATAACCTCTACTTGCTAAATAAACCCGATTTAGGGAATTACTGATTTATGGTATAATAAGAAAAAATTTTATCATCTTTGCTCTTTTTTCTTTCTTAAACCAATACAAAAAGATTACATCATCCCTTTGTATTAACGGGGTATGTAATTATTAATTTCTTTTTCAATAATTTCTTTTATAATTATTAAAAAAGGTCATAATTTCAGGAAATAAAAATGTTTAAATTTCTCGGTCATCGTAATTTTATCTTACCACTGGCTTTCATTCTGGGATTCACCTTCCCCCAGCTGGCTCAATGGACTAAATCATTAACTATCCCTGCTCTGGCACTGGTCATGACTATTTCCATTGCCCAAATTCCAACCCGGGAGATTTTAAAGTGGCGAAGCCTGGCACGACCTCTTGCCATCGGAATACTTTTCAATTATCTGTTTTTAGCTTCATTACTTCTGATATTCACCCAGTGGTTTAATTTTTCAGAGTCGATTAGAATCG
>JBAUBA010000426.1:0-3023 GCA_049676265.1 Atribacterota bacterium | reverse complement strand
ATTGACTTTATTGTATTAAAATGGTATTTTAAAATTGAAAAAAGAATATTTGATAAGTAGATCAGGTAATCGCGGAAGAAATACTATTTCTTCCGAGGAAAGTCCGAGCTCCACAGGGCAGAGCGCTGGGTAACCCCCAGTGAGGGTAACCTTAAGGAAAGTGCTACAGAAAATACACAACCGAACACTTAATTTGGGTGCTCGGTAAAGGTGAAAAGGCAGGGTAAGAGCCTACCAGTTGTTAGGTGACTAACAAGCTTAGTAAACCCCGCTCGGAGCAAGACCAAATAGGAAGAGCTGTGGTGGCCCGCTGAATCTTCGGGTAGGTCGCAAGAGGTGTAAGGTAACTTACATCCCAGATAGATGATTACCACCCTTATAAGGGGACAGAACTCGGCTTATACGGTCTACTTATCAAAATAAATAGATATATAGACATACGATAAAACATTTTATTGTATGTCTTTTTTTATTTTATCCCCCTCAAGATATTCCTCGTGAAAATTAACTTAATCCCTAATGAATCTCCTTCCGTGGGGAAGGGGATGAGGTATCTTTCTATCCCCCCCCAAATACGCTAAAAATAGTATATCTATTATAGAAAATACGCTAAATATGTGGTTTTTTCTAATTTATTTAAAAAAAATCAAATTATTTTCAAAAAAAAAGAGGGTTTTTTGAAAAAATGTAGTATAGTATATGTAGTGGAGCAAAGTGGAGTGAAGTGGAGGATATAATATAAAGGAGATTTTATGTTTTTAGGACAGTATGAGCACGCTATCGATGAAAAGGGAAGGTTGATTGTACCGGCAAAATACCGTGAATCTTTAGGTGAAAAATTTATTACTACTTTCGGTCTTGATACTTGTCTTTTTGTATATCCTCTTGAAGAATGGAAAACTCTATCTGAAAAAATGAAGCTGCTTCCCTTGGGCCAGAGAGATGCCCGGGCATTTAAGAGAATATTATTTTCCCGGGCCACTGATTGCACTATGGATAATCAAGGTAGAGTCATTATTATGAAATATTTAAGAGATTACGCTCAGATTAATAAAGAAATTATGGTTATTGGGGTTTTAGATAGGATAGAAATCTGGAGTAAAGATGTATGGCAAAAATACTTTAAAGAAGTTGAAAGTTCATACGAAGATATTGCCGAAAGAATATACGAACAAGAAGGGTAATCTATGGTAAATTCCTTTCACATTCCTGTGTTAACACAAGAGATCTTAAATTATTTAAACTTAAAGAAAGGAGGTGTTTATATCGATTGCACTTTAGGAGGTGGAGGGCACTCCGAAGCTATTTTGGAGAACATTTATCCCCATGGTTTTTTGATCGGCATAGACCAGGATATAGAGGCAATTGAAACAGCAAAAGAAGAACTAAAGAGTTATATAGATAAAGTAAAATTAGTTAAAGATAATTTCAAAAATTTAGAAGGGATTCTATCAGGCTTAAAGATCGAAACAGTTTCGGGGATAATCTTTGATTTAGGGGTGTCCTTTCACCAACTAAAAAAGAAAGAACGAGGATTTAGTTTTAAAGAAGAAAGCCATCTAGATATGCGAATGGATTTAACTCAAGAATTTAACGCCGATATTTTACTCAATAATTATTCCGAAAAAGATTTAGCTGAAATATTTGAAAAATATGGAGAAGAACGGTTTTCCAGGAGGATTGCCCGCTTAATTGTAACAGAACGAAAAAAGAAAGCCATTACTACCACCAAGCAGTTAGCTGATTTAGTGATAAGGTCTCTTCCCAGGACTAAAAAGAGGCACACCTGGAGAATTCATCCTGCAACAAGGATATTTCAGGCTATCAGGATTGAAGTAAACCAGGAGCTTAAGGCCTTGGAAAAGGGGTTGAATCAAGCAATTAGAGCCTTAGAGGATAAGGGAAGGATATGTGTTATTTCTTATCATTCACTGGAGGATAGAATAGTAAAACATCTATTCAAAGAAGTAGAGAGAGAGGGGAAAGGTCAAGGGGATTACGGATTGAAAATTATAACTAAAAAACCAATTAGACCTTCTTCGGAGGAAATAAGAGAAAATCCTAAGGCAAGAAGCGCCAAATTGAGAGTGGCAGAGAAAATAATAAAAGTAAAGGGGCGGTAAAATATGAGAGGAAACAGTGCTATAGCTACTGTTAATTACGAAAACAAGAATGCCTTAATTGTTTTTGGGTTATTTTTAGTATTTGTAATTTTTGTCACTTCTGTAGTAATTTTTTATATTTCTAATAATATTATACTAAGCGAATTAGGATATAAATTAATAAAGTTAGAAAATGATAAAATAGTCTTAGAGGAAGAGAATAAAAGGCTTGAACTTAGTGCAGAGACCCTTTCTGCTTTAGGTAGAATTGAAAAAATTGCTTCTAATCATTTGGGAATGATTAGGCCAAAGGAATTAAAGTTTATTGCTTTAAACCCCGTTGCTAGGGTTAATTCCGAAAATGATATCGGGGCAATCAGTAACAATTACGAAAAGGAAAATAATTTTTGGGCTAGTTTTGACCTAGATAAAATAAATGACTTGATTTTAGGGGTATTAAAATAATATACTTGTAGCAATATAGATTAAAGAGGGCGGAAATAAGTTGTTGCTTTCAAAAGAGAAAAAAGAACGTATTATTTTTTTACTTATAGTATTTATAATTCTTTATTTTTCATTAATTTATAGGTTATATAACATTCAGGTTATCCAAAGTAACAAATATAAAGAAATTGCCCAACAAGAACACCTTACTTCTTTTTCTATTGAAGGAGAAAGAGGTAATATTTATGATAGAAATTATAAAAAATTGGCCGTGAATGTTAATGTTCAATCTTTATTTGCTATTCCTCCCAAAGTCAATAATCCTCAGGAAACTGCTCAAAAAATATCTTCAATTTTAAATTTGAAAACAAAAGATGTACTGGAAAAATTAAACCAGAAAAAATCTTTTGTATGGATAAAAAGGAAATTAAACGAAACAGAAGTCACAGAGATCAAAAAATTAAATTTAGAGGGATT
>JBAUBA010000425.1:0-3979 GCA_049676265.1 Atribacterota bacterium | reverse complement strand
CGGTTTCCACTTCACAGATAGGTTCTTCAACTTTTACTTTATCCCCTACTTTTTTATTCCATTTAATAATAAGACAGGATTCAACAGATTGACCTTGTTTGGGCATAAGTATTGCTACAGCCATTTTTAATCCTCCTTGCCAGACTTTCCAATTTTTCTCTATAACCTATAAATAAGATAAACATTTGGCATTTTAAAAATAAATATTTAATGTTTAATTACTCTTTGTCCTATTCTTTAGGTAAGTACTTCTTGATATCAAAGGATTTTCTGATTATGTTTCTACCTTCATTAATTGATTTAATTTGTCCCATAGATTTAGCCTGAACCATTAGATTCCCAATAGCAGTTGCTTCAACTGGGCCAGCATATACTGGCAGATCAGTGGCATTAGCAACAAGTTGACACAGGAGACTGTTTCGACATCCTCCTCCAATAATATATATTTCTTTAATAGATTTACCTGTAATCTCTTCTATCATCTTAATAGTCTCTGTATATTTCTCTGCTAAACTTTCGATGACACCTCTTACAATTTCTGCAGGTGTCTTGGGAATTTTTTGCCCTGTTTCGTGGCAATAGTTTTTGATTCTATCTATCATGCTATCATCAATTAAAGCGGGCTTTAAGAATCTTAAGTCATCCGGATCGATCCTAAAATTTGCAGGACCATATTTTAAGGCTATTTCAGTCAGCTCATCATAAGAATATGACTTTACATTCTCATCCCAGAATTTTTTACACTCCTGAATAATCCAGAAACCGGTAATGTTTTTAAGAAATCTGAAACCGCCATCGGCAGAACCTTCATTAGTAAAATTATATTTAAAACTCATATCGTTAATAATTGGTTTAGGAATTTCTATCCCTAATAAAGACCAGGTACCGGAACTAATATAGGCATAATTAATATTATCTTCAACTGGAACAGCCGCAACCGCCGATCCGGTATCGTGGCAGGCAGGAGCTACAACCATTACTTCTGAATCAGCGCCAATTTCCCGTACAACAGCCGGTAAAAGTTTCCCGATTTTTATTCCAGGCATAATTATTTCACCAAATATCTCCTTTTTAAATCCAAATTTATTCAGTATCTTTGTAGACCAGTCCTTTTTTATGGGATTATAGAGCTGAGTAGTGGTAGCGATCGAATATTCATTTTTTATAATTCCGGTTAACCAATAATTTAAAAGATCAGGAATGGTCAGCAAATATTTTGTATTTTCAAAGATTTGAGGTTTTTTCTTTGCAAATGAATATAGTTGATAGATAGTATTAAGCTGCATAAATTGTATGCCGGTCTCGGTAAATATTTCCTTTTTGGGTATTATCCTAAAAACTTCCTCCATTATATTGTCTGTTCTTTTATCGCGGTAGTGATAGGGATTCCCTAAAAGGTCTCCATCATTATCTAATAGAACATAATCAACTCCCCAAGTATCTATACCAATACTTATTATCTGATTAGGGTACTTCTTGAAAGCTTCCTTTAGACCCCTTTTTATCTCATTGAATATTCCTAGAATATCCCAAAAAATACTATCTTTAACCCTTACAAAATTATTGGGGAAACGATATATTATCTCCATCTTTGATACATCACCAACAATCACTCGCCCAGTTTCCGCGCCAATATCAATAGCTATGAATTTTTGCATTACACTACTCCTTCTATTTCTGTTCTTCAAATAGACTTTGTCTATATTTTTCATCTCTTCTTTCAGCTATATAGTTTACTATGTCTTCAGAAAAAGTATTTATCCCTCCTGCAAGTAATGCACCAAAACGAATTTCAGCTGCTTTATTAGCAGTCAAGGTAATATTTTCTACTTCAGCTGGAGTAGATCCTAAAGCAATAAATCCATGGTTCTGGAGATAAACAGATTTAGGTCTCTCTCCGTATTTATTTAAAAATATTTCAATTTCTTTTTTTGCTCTTTGGGCAAGTTTAACCCCCGGGTCTGTATAAGGGATAAAGATTGATTCCTTCCCTAATAAAACAATTTCATCAGGATAAATTCTCCCTTTTAGATTCTCCGGAAAACTCTTTGAACAGGTCAATCTATTTACTGCGGTGGGATGAGTGTGGCCAACAAAGTTTACTCCCTCCAGATTAAGGCAAATAGCATGCAATAGGGTTTCTACGGAAGGGTTAGCTCGATATTTTTTATCCACCTTGGCTTTTTCGAAAATATAATTAATTTCTTCAGCATTAGGATTCTTCATATTTATAAGCTGCACAATTGGTTCAAAATAAACCTCAATAAAATCATTCCCGGTTACAGTTGCAAGTTGAGTCCCGCTTGCTTTTATAAAAAAACTACCAGCAACATCTTTTGTCTCAACTTTAGCTGAAGTATTACCTTCTCCAATAATTGCAAGATGATAGTCTATTTTTCCCAAATTATTAGAAAGCTTTACCAGTTTATGCAAAGTCTCCATTTTAATATTCTGCCTTTCCTTCATTTTCCATTCCCCTCTCATGGTGATTAACTTCTTTTGTGGTTAATCTTTTATACTATGATAAAAAAATTCTTCTACTTGTAAAATATTTTCTTAAATTATTACACTCTTATATGGTCAATTTTTACTTTTTTAATAGATAAAATTGTTTTGATTATTTTCTCTTCATATATTTACTTAATAAAAATATCTTTAATCCATATGAAAAACCTCTTCCAAAGAGGTGATAACCGGTGAATTATCTGGATTGGTTTCCATAATATCTTTCATATAATCCCACCATTTTTTCATTATCTCTTTTGAAGGAAGTTCTCCGACTGTATTATTATCTTTTAATTTTTGCACCGCGAAGAGAGTAAGTGTTTCTTTATCAAGAAATATGGAATAATCATAAATTCCTGCTCTGGATAATTTTTCTTTAAGTTCAGGCCATATTTCATTATGTCTTTTTTTATACTCTTCTTCGTATCCCACTTTTAATTTCATTTTAAATGCTGCTCTTTTCATTAACCTGCTCCTAAAACTATTTTTTAACATTACCAAAACTATTTTTAGGCTTTAACCTTTCAATTAATTGAGGAAGCATAATTGCTAAAATGAGTAATAACCCTACGATAATAGTCATTACCTTGCCAGGTATATTAATTAGGCCCATGCCGAATTTAAGAAATCCAATGATAAAAATGGAAATAATTACACCGAAAATATTTCCGTTTCCGCCGGTAATAGCTACACCACCCAGCACAACCGTGGTGATAATCTCCAGTTCCCAACCACTAGCAATATTTGGACGTGTACTTCCAATCCGCGAAGTAAGCAAGATTGAAGCTATCCCTGAACAAAGACCGGTAACTGTAAAAATAATAAGACGTATTCTGTTTACAGGTATCCCTGAAAAACGAGCGGCAATAGAATTATTTCCAATTGCAAATACCTTCCGTCCTATAGTAGTTCTATGCAAAATTATGCCAAAAATTATAGCAAGTATAAAAAAAAGGACCAATTCAAAAGGAATCATCGTGTTTCCTATGTATCCCTGCCCAAAAAAAGCAAAAGAGTTTGGGTACTTGGTAAATGCCTTATCTCCGAGAATTACATAAGCAATCCCCCTAAACAAAGACATACTTCCCAGAGTAACAGCGATCGCAGGAATTCCAAATTTTGTTATAATGAAACCATTTAAAAAACCTGCCGCCGAACCAGCAAAAAGTCCTATTGCAACCAATCCAAAAGTATTCACTCCGGCGTGGGAGGCCATACCCATAAAAACCGAAGATAAGGCTATGATAGATGCAACAGAAATATCAATATCACCACATATGATCACAAATATCATGGGAAGAGCGATTATGGCTTTTTCTATAAAATTAAAAGTTGTGTTCATAAGATTGGTATAATCTAAAAAATAGGGAGATAAATTAGAATTTATTATTATAACCAGAATAAAAATAAAAAGGAGAATGATTTCCCACTGCCATATAATATTTAGCAAGGGAATTTTTCTGATTTTTTTAAT
>JBAUBA010000424.1:0-2107 GCA_049676265.1 Atribacterota bacterium | reverse complement strand
CCAAAGAATCACCTAAAAAGTCGGCAATATTCTGAATCTCTGGCCTTTGGTAATTATGCACCAGAATAACAGCATTCTTTTCTTTTTTTAGTTTAGTTATTTCTTCCACTATATTCATTCATTTTTTTCTCCTTGTAGAATTAAATTATAATTTAAGAGAGGTATTATTTTATAGATATAATTAGGGAATTTTTTAAAGTCATTCTGAGATATAGATTTATGCTGCCCCTATTTTGTAGTTGGCAATCCTTCCGATTTCCATTTAGTAATCCCACCCAACACATTATAGACTTCCCTAAAATCGAGGTCTTTCATTATATTTAAAGCATTTCCACTACGATTTCCGGATCTGCAATAAATAAGATATGTTTTGTTTCTATCTAATTTGTCAAGGTCATTCTTAAAAGTGTTAGAATAATAATCTAAATTGACAGCATTTTCTATATACTCGCCTGAAAATTCTTCAGGAGTACGCACATCAAGAATTACAAAATTTGGATTATCTTTGTTCTCTTGTATTAAGATATAGGTTTCTTTTGGAGCGATATTTTCAATTATCTGGATTTTTGTTTCCGGTTTTGCAATGTTAGTTTCAGTTTGAATGCATGCACTCGTTGACAAAACCACAATAATCAGAGCTCCCAGGAACGCCGATATCATTAAATTTTTTGGGTTCATTTTTATCATAATTTATTATCTTCCTTCTCGATTTATCTTTAAATCAAATACAGATCTTTCCCTCTTAATTTACTCCTGTAATTCAGGTGTCAGATTGGGTATTTGAAACGCTTCTGTTTCAGCATATAAATTAATTCTTTTATCTGGTACTCCGGGATCATTTGAATAAATATGGATATGTTTTTCATCTTTTCCCACATAATCAGTAGTATCATAGGACACTTTAAGTTCAGCTAAACCTCCCGGTTGAATGAGGGTAGTTGAAATCGAAGCTTCTATACAGTCACAGGATTCCTTTAAACTATCAATGATTAAATCTCCTTCTCCTTCATTTTTTACAATAAAAATATGAGTAGGCTTTTCTCCTCGGGTCACCTTCCCGAAATCCCATTCTTCTTCTGATACCAGAATCCTTGGTTGAGGTCCAGAATTATTTTGGGTAGCACTAGAAGAATTATTCTGGGTAACATTAGAAGAATTACTTTGGGTGGTAGAATTACTCCGGGTGGTACTAAATACCAAAAAACCCCCCAAAATAATTATAACTCCTACCAGAAAAAAAATGATTATATTTTTAATGGGTATAGCTTTCTCCTTTTCATTTACATTTTTTGAAATGGGTTTTTTATTTTTATTTATCTTTTTTGACATAACTTTCTCCTTTTTATTTATCTTTTTTGACATAACTTTCTATTAATAATATAGATCGGATTTCTCTTTTGGAACAATCTTCCCATCCTGAAGATGGATTATTCTTTGAGTGGCCTGGGCTAGTTCCAAATCATGCGTGGCGATAATTATGGCCAGCCCTTTTTCACTTAATCCTTTAAAAAGCTTTAAAATTTGTGACCCAACTTTTGTCTCTAATTTACCTGTAGGTTCATCAGCAATAAGTATCTTGGGATCATTGACCAAAGCACGAGCGATACCTGTCCGCTGTTTATCCCCACCGGATAAATATTTTACTTGAATTCCTTCTTTATCTTCAAGATTAACTTTTTTTAGCAAATCTAATATTTTTTTTACATTTATGTTTTTCTTTGAAAAAATTAAAGGTAACTCTATGTTTTCTCTAACGGTTAGGGTTGGAATTAAATAAAAACGTTGAAAGACAAAACCAATATTTTCTCTCCTGATCTTTATTAAATCATTTTCCTCAAGAGAAGTGACATTAGTATCACCAATTTTTAAACTCCCTGCTGAAGTGTTATCAAGAAAACTAATCAGGTTCATTAAAGTGGTTTTTCCTGAGCCGGAAGGGCCGACAATCGATACAATTTCACTCTCTTTAATTATTAATTCTACTCCGTCAAGAGCTTTAACAATTTCAGAACCTCTGTGATAATATTTTTTTAAATTCTTCGCTTCCAGAATTACTTTATCTTCCATCTTGTTTTGCCAACCTTTCGTCTTTTTCTATTTTTCCATC
>JBAUBA010000423.1:0-1619 GCA_049676265.1 Atribacterota bacterium | reverse complement strand
GAAGTGAAAACGATGAAGCTCACTCTGTTATTCAAACTGATGATGGAGGTTATGCTGTCGCCGGTTGGACGAAATCAAAAGGAGCAGGAAATTCTGATGTCTGGGTACTAAAGCTCGATGAAAATGGCAATTTATAATAAAAATCTATCTCCATTTTTCCATTTAACCAAAAAAAGAAGCAGGATAATTTGTCATTGATGAAATTTGACACAGAAAAAAATAGAAAAGACAAAAGAAAAATTTATCTGGATACTAACTTACAAATTATGTTTGGGATAACCCTCACCTATATCATGGGAGTATCCAGTATTACACCTGCCTTTCCCAAAATAGTTAAGGAATTGAATATATCAGCCAGGGACGTCGGGCTTTTAATTACTGTTTTTTCCTTCCCCGGTATCCTATTAACTCCCTTTTTCGGAATAGTTGCTGACCGATGGGGTAGGAAGAGGATAATTGTTCCCTTTTTGATGCTATTTGGTATAGCTGGAGGACTATGTTTTTTTGTACGTGATTTTAAATTATTGCTGATATTGCGTTTAATTCAAGGGATAGGGGCAGCCCCTCTGGGCTCTTTAACTGTTGCCATTATCGGAGATCTTTATTCCAAAAAAGAACTTGTTGCCGCAATGGGCTATAATTCCAGTATTCGAAACATAGGCTCTGCAGGTTATCCGGCTATTGGCGGGGCTCTGGCAATGATGGGCTGGTATTACCCCCTTATCTTACCTGTAATAGCTATTCCCATAGGATTTTTTGTATTATTTAATCTAAAAGTTCCGGAACCTGAAAACGATATGCATGTTAAAGAACATCTGAATATCGTCTGGAAAAAATTAAGAAGTCGTCAGGTGGTCGGACTGTTAGTTATTAGTATTATTATCTTTATCATG
Organism: Atribacterota bacterium; assembly: GCA_049676265.1. Taxonomy (GTDB): domain Bacteria; phylum Atribacterota; class Phoenicimicrobiia; order Phoenicimicrobiales; family Phoenicimicrobiaceae; genus Sediminicultor. The sequence goes on along the minus strand of JBAUBA010000423.1, from coordinate 726 downwards.
CTTTTTGGTTCATATATGACCTTTTTTCCACTTTTGCTGGGAAACTCATTTGGCGCATCTTCTCTTATTATAGGTTTGATTATAGCCAGTGTATCTCTTATTGCTGCTTTCACTTCTTCTCAATTAAGTAAAATTATTAGGCTCTTTTCGAAAAAAACTATTCTGAAAATGTCCTTTATTCTCTATGCTCTGGCTTTATTGATTATTCCTCTTATCTCTCAACTCCGGTTATTTTTTATCCCTGTAATTATCTTTGGGATTGCTCATGGTATGAGTATTCCTGTTATTCAAGCTCTCTTCGCAGAAGCAGCCCCCCTGAGATACCGGGCTACCTTTATGTCAGTAAGTGGAATGGCTTTTCGGGTTGGCCAAACTCTGGGTCCATTTTTGATGGGATTGGTTACAGGTATTTGGGGAATAGGTGGAGCTTTTTATGCCGGTGCAGCATTGTCAATAGCTATGTTAATAATAATGTTTAGGTTGTAATATTAAAAAATAGGGACACTGTAGATTCAAGTTGCTAATGCAACAGTTTACTAAAAACCTCATGCGGCGTTAAAAATTCTAGAGTTTTCCGCGGCCGGTCATTTAACATATCCTGTGCTTTTTTGATGTTTGCTAATGTTACTTTTGAAAAATCCGTACCCTTGGGGAAAAATTGGCGAATCAAAGAGTTGGTGTTTTCATTGGTGCCTCGTTCCCAGGGAGAATGTGGATGCGCAAAAT
>JBAUBA010000422.1:0-3453 GCA_049676265.1 Atribacterota bacterium | reverse complement strand
CTCCCCCTTCGGGGAAAATTCCCAAAACTCCGCCTTGCTGTAGGATTATTAATGATTGTTTTATGGCTTTAATATCATTTTCCCCTTGAACCGGGATAGAATTAGCCTTCCTCAATAAATAACTAAGCCAACCTATTTTAAAAAGATAAGCAGCAGCTACAAAAATGATTTTAGGCTTAATAGATATTCCCAGAATAACCGGGTCTAATAAACTCGAATGATTAGCTACAATAATAAACGGGCCATCCTGGGGTATATTTTCTTGACCAGTTACTTTAAGCCTAAATAATAATTTAAAAATGATTAAAAATTTAATTTGGGCAATAATATATAACAAAATAATCTACCCTTCTACTTATCTATTGTGTGTTCTAAAATCCAGTCAGTTATTATTTTTAAGGTGATGGGTGAAATTGTTTCTTCAATTTTAGCATATTCAGCAGGCAATCCCGTTTGAGCAGTCTGAAAAAGATGATTAAGATTAGGAATCTCTTTAATAGTATAATCTTGATTTCCTCCATATTTTAAGGCTTCTTCGATAACAATAAGATTTTCTCGAGGTGGTACCTGGAGGTCTTTTTCTCCATTTATGGCTAATACCGGACATTTTACCTTCGTTAAAGTAGGTTTAGGATCGTAAGTCAGGAAAAAACGGGACCAGGGAGACAATAAGTTCTGAAGTTGAGCTTTAAGGAACTCTTCCGAGACACCTATCCTGCTTTTTTCTTCATCGCTTAACTCCGCCAAATAAGCCATAGCCATCTGTTGAAGTCTTTTTTTAGCAATTTCATTATCCTCTTCTTCTTTTACAATAGAAAATATCTTCGCATTAAACTGACGACTCTTAGCAATATCTTCTTCGGTAGCTCCCATTGCCCTGGAAATCAAAGCACCCTGCAAATATAGAATTTCTTCCCCGGTTAATCCTGTCCCGGCCATTAATACAATAAAAGCCACATCCGGTGATTTTACCGCCACCATAGGAGCAATCACACCGCCTTCGCTATGGCCGATAAGACCTATCTTCTTAGGGTCTATCTCTTTACAGGTTTTAAGATATTCCACACCTGCTAACACATCAGAAGCAAAATCTTCGCTGGTGGCCTGAGAAAAGTACCCGGTTGATTCTCCCACTCCCCGATCATCTACCCTGAGGACTGCAATGCCCTGGCGAGTTAAATAATCTGCCAATACCAGGAAAGGACGATGACCAAATACTGTTTCATTTCGATCCTGAGGCCCGGAACCGGTTATTAATAATACCACCGGAAATACACTTTTGTCAGAGGGTAAAGTTAGTGTACCAACAAGTTTTACCCCTGCCTTTAAGTTTGTATACGCTACTTTTTTTTCAATATAAGGATAAGGTTTTTTGGGCTCCTGAGGTCTAAGGATTTCCACTGCCTTATCAACCCGATTGACGGTAAGGGATAAAGTCTGTCCGGACTGTTTCAAGTCTCCCTCAATAACTAAAAAATCTTCACTTACTTTACCCTCGAAAACAGCTCCTACAGATTTTACTTCCAGGAGTAAAGTATTATCTTTAAAAATAACTTCTTCTATAGGGATGTCAATTGCTCCTTGGTCTGGGCTATCCAAAGTCGCAGTCAGAGTTCCATCCGGATTCTTAGAAATTTTGAAGACAACCCTAAGTTCACCTCCTGGAATTTTTAACTTGCCCTCCCAGATACCCTCAATGCTTATTTCAGAAGTATCTTGCCGTTGAGCAAATCCTATCATACTAACATTACTTGCCATTATCAAAGCAAAACAAAATAAACTACCAAGCATAATTTTATAAATCTTTTTCATAACATCTTTACTCCTTTTTATATTCATAAAATATAATTTTATCAATAAATAGTCTTTCCACTCTTATTTACTGTAAATCTGAGAAAGAACCTTCTAATTACGAGCTAAATGCTACATCAAGTACCATCATTACCGTAAAACCAATCATTGCACCTAAAGTGGCTAAATCCGTATTTTTACCGCGTTGAGACTCAGGAATTAACTCTTCAACTACTACAAAAATCATTGCCCCTGCAGCAAAAGATAAAGCATAGGGTAAGATAGGTTTTACCATAACAACAGCAACTGCTCCTATAACACTGGCAATTGGTTCTACTATTCCGGATAATTGTCCATACCAGAAACTTTTAAACCGTGACATTCCTTCACCCCGAAGAGGCATGGAGATAACCAGGCCTTCTGGCAAATTTTGAATACCTATACCTATCGCCAGAGCTATTGCTACCGGTAAAGTTGCGGAAGGAAAACCTGCAGCAACAGCCCCAAAAGCCACTCCTACAGCCAGACCCTCAGGAATATTATGCAAGGTTACAGCTAGAATAAGTAAAGTACTACGCTTAAAGGATGTTTTAATACCTTCAGCTTCTTCTATGGGAAAACCGAGATGGAGGTGAGGAAGTATTTTGTCAATCCCCCCTAAAAAAATACCTCCCAGGAGGAAACCCACCATTGGAGGAAACCATACAGGAACGCCCTGTCCTTTAGACATCTCAATAGCCGGAGCCAATAGTGACCAGTAACTAGCGGCAATCATGACCCCTGCAGCAAAACCCAGCATAGTATCAAGAATTTTCTTATCTATCTCTTTGGTCATAAATACAGTGGCTGCTCCCAATGCGGTCAATACCCAGGTAAAAAATCCTGCCAGGAGAGCTTGTACTACAGGATGAAATTGTTGTAAAAAACCTATCATATTTCAATTCCTTTTCAACTTTATCAACCATAGAGATTAGTTCTTTATTTTCTATTTAATAGCTACAATTTTATATCTCAAACTTCTTTTTGGTCTTTTTTTTCTTTCTTTCTATCAATTACTCTGAGAGAAATACTATATGATTCATAGTACAAATATGTTAAGAATCATTTTACTTCTTTATTCTACAAAATAAGTAAAAATCCTCTTTTTATATAAAGATTTTTAGTTATTTGTGTTGAGCCAGCGGTAATATAAGTATAAAAATAACTTCTTCTCTTTATTTTACTCTATGCAGGGTTAAAAAAAAGTAGATAAAATTTTTAAGCAGATAGGTGTTAGATATTTAGTATATCAACGTTCCGCGTGTATACAATGTTTTCACCGTAGCGATAGCGTAGGTGAAAATATGGCGTATCTCGTAGCGGATCGTATATCCGCCGTTAGATGAAATCGCACATTATTTCTCACATTAGTGAACGAACAAATTCTAACAATTCTTTTATATTTTCTCTCTTGGTAAAGTCCATTGGTTTAGAGTATGCCGCTAACATCCCTTTTTCATCTGGTGTTTTATCTCGTTTTAATTTTATTTTCCACTTCATTAGAGTCATTAATATTTTATTTATTAAGTTCAATTTATTAAAATCAAATCCTCCGCGAAAATAATAAAATTGTATTTGTTTTTGTTGCTCTACTGAAAAATTACTATCCCTTACCTCAGATAC
>JBAUBA010000421.1:0-1579 GCA_049676265.1 Atribacterota bacterium | reverse complement strand
GTCAATCGAAATATTTTAAAGAAATTTTCCGAGAAGCTGAAGGATTGATGTTAAAGATTTTGCCTGATAGATTAAGATTAAGGGAGAAAAAATATGTTTAGTGTCAAGCTTGGATTAAAAAATTTAGCCCGCCAGAAAAGAAGGCATATTTTTACGATTTTAGTGATTGCTTTTGCTTTTTTTATTTATCTGTTTCTGGATTCCTTAATGGAAGGCATGACGGAAATGTCTTTTAACAATATAAAAGATTATGAAACAGGAAGTATCCAAATAGCTTATCCTGCCTATTGGGAAGACAAAGATAAACTGCCCCTGGAAAATTTAATTGAGTTCAATGAGGATATAGAAGAAAGCTTAGAAAGTATGGATGGCGTATTGGGGATTTCTCCTGAATTAAGATTCAAGGCCAACTTGAATAACGGGATTGATGAAATTGAGGTTCAGGGTGTTGGCATCTCTATTGAGCAATACAACGAGATTTTTGCGACTCAAAATCATGTCATCGAAGGTTCGATGTTTGCCCCGGGCGAATCAAAAGCTGTAATGGGTGTGAAATTAGCCGAATTGATGGACTTAAAAGTAAAGGATAATATTACACTTTTGTTTAGAACGAAAGAAAATACTTTTAATACGATTGATTTGGAAATTTCGGGATTAGTGCACACACCCAATCCCTTAACCAATAGTGGGAAAGTTTTTTTGCCTATGGATATTGCCCGGGATGCTTTGAATGTTGAAAATGCCGTGAGTATGGTGGCCGTTAAAACAACCGGGGAGAACCTTATTAATTCAACCATTGAACATATTCATCAAATATTTCAGGAAAAAAACTTAAATATTCGTGCTTACTCCTGGATGGAGTCTGCGAAAACCGTGATAGCTGTCCGTACGGCAGAGGATGCGGAAACCGCTGTCATGTTAATCATCATTTTATCAATTGGTATGATTGGAATCATCAATAATGTTGTTCTGTCCAGCCTGGAAAGAACCAGGGAAATCGGCATGATGAAAGCATTGGGAATGCGAGAGTGGGAGATTGTTTCGGTCTTTATGGTAGAAGCAACCGGCCTGGGCATCCTTGGCGGATTGGCCGGCTGCCTTTTAGGCTTTGCAGGTGTTTGGTGGATCACTGAAATCGGATATGATTTAAGTTATCTTGGTGGAGATATGTCTTCATATGGTATACCGATCATCGACAAAGTCTATGGAGCCTGGAATTATTCTTCCTTTGTCTTTATTTTCTTTTTTGGAATAGTGGTTGCTTTACTTTCCAGTATAGTTCCTGCTTACTGGGCTGCACATAAGGACCCGGTAAAAGCAATCTATAACCGTTAGGAGGAAAATCGGAATAAAGAATAAAATAATTAAAGAGAATGTTCTTAAATGTATGCATCGGATTGTTTATTAATGGTTAAAAAAGAATGATTGATTCATTTAAATTCATAAAGGAGGTAAATTAAATGTCTTTACTCGAACTAAAAGATGTCAAAAAAATTTATCAGCAGGGGAAAATAAAAGTGCCGGCCCTGAGAGGTGTGGACTTGAATGTGGAAGAAGGTGAGTTTACCACCATCTTTGG
>JBAUBA010000420.1:0-3536 GCA_049676265.1 Atribacterota bacterium | reverse complement strand
GTTCAGGGATATCCTTTTTTTCAAATTTTTTTAAAATTATCATTATTTTTCCTCGTCAGGTATTTCCAATAACCTTTTCAAATTTTCACCTTCTTCTTTCATATGTATCTTAATACCTTCAACTTCTTTTTTGGCAAATTTGGAAAGGATGGGAGGGTCAGGTCTTGAAATGACACATTTTCCATCAATACTTGCTTGTTGTTAAAAAAATGTGTCATTTCAAGACCTGACCCTCTTTTGCTTCTTGTCTTATACTTTTACACTTTCTGTATCGCTATCCATTGTATCCATGTGAAATTTATTTGCGTTTGGCAGTTTAATACCTAATGTCTCGTGAATTAATTCCTCTATGGTTTCGATAAAAATAAACTGTATATCTTTCTTTACTTCATCCGGAACATCGCAAAGGTCCTTTTTATTTTCCAAGGGAAGGAGTATTTTTTTGATACCGGAACGATGTGCTGCTATTACTTTTTCTTTAATTCCTCCAACGGGAAGCACTGCCCCCCTCAAAGATATTTCACCGGTCATGGCTGTTTTAGGATCTACAGGTATTCCGGTAAACAATGATGCTATTGATGTAAATAGTGTCACACCTGCTGACGGTCCATCCTTGGGTATAGAACCCTGCGGTATGTGAATGTGCAGGTCATGTTTATTAAAATGAACATCCTTCAATCTTAAAACCAATCTCGACCTAATCAAACTTTGAGATATTTTTGCCGACTCTTTCATGACATCGCCTAATTGTCCCGTTAACATTAACTCACCTTTTCCCGGCATAAAGGCACTCTCAATGAATAAAATATCTCCACCAACCGGTGTCCAGGCCAGTCCAGTAACAACGCCGGGTGGATTTGATTTCTTAACTTTATCGTAAGTTGAAATTTCAGGTCCTAAAATATCAAACAACATTTCTTCTTTGACAATATAAGGCAGTTCCACCTCATCAACGACTATTTTTTCTGTTGCATGTCTGGCTATCGCTGATAATTGTTTTTTAATCCCTCTAACACCAGCTTCCCGGGTATATTTGTCTATAATCGCCTTCAACGCATTGTCTTCTATCTTTAATTGCTCATGCGTAAGGCCATGACCTTCCAAAACTTCATCAATCAGGTGATTTTTTGCTATATGAAATTTCTCTGTCGTGGTATAGCTGTTAATCTGAATGATTTCCATTCTATCTTTAAGCGGCTCTGGAATTTCCCTCAGGGAATTTGCTGTTCCGATAAAAAATACATCAGATAAATCATAAGGAACTTCAAGATAATGATCCGAAAACGAATTATTTTGTTCAGGGTCCAGAACTTCCAGTAATGCACTTGCGGGATCTCCCATATTGGAAGCCAACAGCTTATCAACCTCATCCAATATGAACACCGGATTATTGGTTCCTGCTTTCTTGATTCCCTGTATAATCCTTCCCGGAAGAGCACCGACGTAAGTTCGCCTATGCCCTCTTATCTCTGCTTCATCTCTTACGCCTCCAAGACTTATTCTCACATATTCCCTTTGAAGCACTTTTGCAATACTTTTTCCCAGGCTGGTCTTTCCGGTTCCCGGAGGTCCAACCAGAAGAAGTATTGAACCCTGTTGATTATTCTTAAGCTTCATAACGGTTAAATGTTGAATGATTCTTTCCTTCACCTTATCCAAACCATAGTGGTCTTTTTCTAAGATATTTTTAGCTTCCTTAATATCTACTTCCTTTATGCTGCTTTTTCCCCAGGGAAGTGCCGTCAATAAGTCTAAATAGTTTCTGATTACATTCGTCTCCATACTATTCGGACTTTGATTTTGTAATTTTTCATATTCTTCCCGGGCCATCTCTTTTACATCTTCTGGCATCTTAGATTCATTGATTAGCTGTAAATAATCCTTCTTTTTGCTTTCTGACTGCTTACCTTCATTTAATTCATCCTGTATCGCTTTTAACTGTTCTCTCAGCATTTTTTCTCTATATTGTTTATTGACTTCGCCGGTTAACTTTGCATTCATCTCCATTTGAAATTCGATATTTTCCTTTTGTTGTATTAGAATATCTAAAAATATTAAACTCTTCTTTCTTCTGGATCTAATTTCCAATAACTCTTGTTTTTGAAAACTGGATATATTGATGAACTGCATCAAATAACTGATCAGTAGTTCCAAGTCTCTCATGCTTTGGATATATTGAGTATAGCTTTCAAAACCTATAAATTTGCCGCTAATTTCAGTAGTGAGTGCTTTAACATATCCAAGCATTTGGTTTTGCATATTCTTGTCTAAATCTTCAACATCCGGCGCCATTTCGTATTTACCGATATAATAACCCTGCTCCTGAAGGATATTCTTCACATCTACCCTGTCCAATACTTCTACATTTACATCATAGGTTATTTTTGAATCGACTATCTTTTCAATTTTTACAAGGCTTCCAATAGTATACAAATCTTTTTCCCGGTAAGTTTCGAGATCACATCCTTCTTTTAAAAGCAGTACAATGGCATAGTTATCATCCTGTTTTATTCTGGAATATATTTTGTCACCCAAGGACTTCTTAATTTTTATCGTACTTTTTATTCCTTTAAATAGCACATGCCCGGGCATCGCTATAATAACTAACTCATCTTTCACTTGATTATCTTTCATGATTTTCACCTCATTTCTTATTTTGAAACTACTTCTTGCGCTTCCATGATTTCTTTTGTTGGTGTAGCCTCTATTAAATGAACATCTCCCTATCTCTTTGAAGAACTGTCCAACCTCTTACAAAACTTCCATTGCTTTTTTCATGCTCGACATTCTTTTTTTTAACAAAATTCTTATTAAAAAATGCCGATAGTTAGTTATACTTAACCTAACTATTACCTCAAAAAAAATGAGCCTTTTAAATCACTTTTGACAATAATTCTATCAATAAGCTAATATCTTCTTCGCTTAAGCAATTTTCCACTCTTCTGATAAAATCCTCATCTGCAATCTGCTCTAGTCTGGCAATCCCTTTACCTTTTTCAGTGAGAAACAGATAATAAACTCTTGCATCATGGTTGCATTGTTCTTTCTTAACGCAATCTAGTTGAATAAACTTTTTAACCATTTCGGTGATTGATGGCTTGGATAAATTCAAATCTTCAGCTAGTTGACTAATGGTAACATATTCACGTTCATCAAATTTCTTTAAGTATTCAATCTGTTTAAAGGTCAGCTGTGAAATATTATATTTATCGATAACACAAAACCTGCACTCTTTCTTGACTCGCATAAAACTATTAAATACGCTGAACAAGTTATGATATTCTTTCAAAATATCACCTCAATAGTTAGTTAGTTCTTACCTAACATTCTCTCATAATGATTCTTTTTTGTCAATGGTTTTTTTATATACCGAGAAATTTTTTTAAAATAGGGACACTTTTGGTTTCGCCGATGAATGGTGGTGAACTATTTTCCACTCTCCTTGATCATTCTTTTTCCAAACAAATGAAAATCTGGCCTCAACTACTTTTCTATCATCAACCGGGCCGACTTCAAAATTGTACATCCCGGAATGC
>JBAUBA010000419.1:0-2035 GCA_049676265.1 Atribacterota bacterium | reverse complement strand
GGATATCTTAATAATGTTGAAGAGATTTCAGCATTAGAAATAAATCTTTCTTGCCCAAATTTAAATAATGGTATTCCTTTTGGCGTTAACCAAGATAAATTACACGAACTAATCTTTAATATAAAGCAAAACACTTCAAAACCAATTATTGCTAAATTATCACCAAATGTTTCCGATATAAAAGAAATGGCTTTAACTGCAAAAAATGCAGGAGCACAGATAATAACTGTTGCTAATACTTTAATGGGCATGGCCATAGATGTTGACAAACAAGTCTTTCGATTAGGGAACACCATGGGAGGATTGTCTGGCCCAGCGATAAGACCTATCATAGTGAGGATGATCTGGGAGATTGCCCAATCCGTTGACATACCGATTATTGGTGTGGGAGGGATTCATTGTGTTGAAAATGCCATTGAAATGTTTCTTGCCGGAGCGAGCGCAGTACAAATTGGCTCGGCTAATTTTTTTAATCCCTATTTAATGTTAGAGGTAATTGAAGGGATTGAAAAATATCTAATTAAAAAGAAATATAGTTCTGTTCAAGATATAATTGGTTTAATAAAAGATTAAGATATGATTTATGATATTTGATAAATTTGATATTTAAATCTAAAAAAGGAGAATATTTGTATGGAACTACAAATGTTAATAAATGCTATTCTGCTGGGAGGATTATATGCCTTAATGGGTATAGGTTTTTCCTTGCAGTGGGGTATTAGCGGAATAATTAATTTATCCTATGGAGCAATGGTTATACTAGGTTCTTATATTTCTCTGGAATTTTTTAATTTATTTCACCTAGATCCTTTTATTAGTATGATAATGTCTGGCGCCATTCTTTTTGTAATAGGAGCAGCAATTTATCGCACACTTTTACAACCATTAATTAAGGGTGGAATTGTTTTTACTCTTATTTTAACCTTTGCGATTAGATTAATAGTAGAAAATACTATATTGAAGGTGTGGTCTGCTGATTATCGTACTATACGCCTTACTTATGCTGGTAGTAATTTTCAATTTGGTGATGCTTATGTTCCCTTAATTAAATTTTTAGCTTTTATTGTAGCAGGAATATTAATCTATTTAACTTATCTTTTTATGATGAAAACGAAAACCGGGAAAGGGATTCAAGCAGTTGCTTTAGATAAAGAAGGTGCACAAGCGGTAGGGATAGATGTAGAAAAAATGTATTTGATTAATTTTGCTTTGGGAACTGCTTTGGCAGGATTAACCGGTTCTCTTTGGGCGAGCATCTATAGTTTTTCTCCTCACCTTTTAGGCCCCATTGTGGGAAAGGTATTTATTATTGCCATACTTGGGGGCTTAGGAAATATCTGGGGCGCAGCTGCCGGAGGTTTGCTCTTAGGAATTGCAGAAACTGCGGGGGCAGTATTTTTTGGTTCAGAGTGGCAAGAAGCCATCGGTATGGTCATTATGGTAAGTGTATTGCTTTGGAGACCTTATGGACTGATGGGGAAAAAGTTTTTTGGTTAATTTAGGAATTATTTGAAAGGGGAGGAGTGAAGGCAGTTGTTCAATAATAAACAAGTAAATATTTTCTTAATAATAGTCGGAATAATTATATTTATCTTTTTACCGCGCTTTTTATCAGGTTATTGGGTTAGGGTCATTACTACTATCTTTATGTATGCGGTAATTTCTCAAGGAATGAATCTTATGTCTGGTTATATGGGTTATCTTCCTTTTGGTAATGCCATGTTTTTTGGGGTGGGAGCTTATGTTACTGCCATTGGTATGAGCAAGGGGTTATCTTTTTTGACTGTTTTACCCTTAGCTACTCTAACCGCAATCTTGGTTAGTATTTTATTTGGACTTCCGGTACTTAGACTTCGAGGTCATTATTTTGCTATCGCTACTATTGGTATGAGTGGAGCACTTTTATCAGTAGTGCAAAATGCTACTGAGATAACCGGAGGAGCTATGGGAACTACCTTGCCCATTATTGATAAATCACCAGAAGTAACTTATAATTACTTCTATTTAGCCATGTTGGCTTTAATGGTAATTACTA
>JBAUBA010000418.1:0-1957 GCA_049676265.1 Atribacterota bacterium | reverse complement strand
TGGCCTTGATTTCCCTGATTATTACCGGTTTATTAATAGCTTTTTTTATGTTACCGCTAATGTTTAAAGGTTACAGCCCGATCTTATTGGCTATTATTACTGCCACCATAGTCATATTTTTATCTTTGATGTTAATTGGCGGATTTAATAAAAAAAGTTTAGCAGCTATAATTGGGACATCAGCGGGGGTAGTAATTGCCGGAATTATTTCTTTAGTTTCAGGGAAATTTGCCCATCTTACCGGGATTACCGGAGAAGCCAGCGAACAACTTATTTATATAGTAGGCAGTTTTCCCATTAATATAAAGGGAATAATGTTTGCTGGTATTATTATATCCTCTCTTGGAGCAGTGATGGATGTAGGTATGTCCATTGCTTCTGTCATCTTTGAGATTCATAATAAGGCTCCTGAGTTAAACAAGGCAGAACTCTTTAAATCAGGAATGAATGTGGGGAAAGATATAATGGGTACAATGGCTAACACCTTAATACTTGCCTTCGCCGGTTGCTCTTTAAGTATAATGGTACTTTTAATGGCTTATGATATGCCTTATTTTAGAGCCATAAATCTTAATACAGTCAGCACTGAAATTATTCAAGGGTTATCGGGAAGCATCGGTTTGATATTAACAGTGCCTATAACCTCTATTATTTCCGCTTTATTTATTGAAAATAAGCGGAAGAAATATAGAATCAATAATTAATTTAATTGTCTGTGGAATAATTGGATACTGCCACATTATGATCTTTAGATTTTTTTCGTCTCTTTAAATATTTATTTTTAAAACCTGAAACCCATAATGCATTAATTTTTATCACTATATTTTCATATTTACTTTCTGCTAAAAAAAGAGATATGAATAAATTGAAAAAATAGTGAAAAAATATTTGTATTTTAATTAATTTAATGCTAAACTTTTTACGGTGTTTTGATATTATTATCTTAATACTTTCAAAATTGTAGATAAAATAGCCATTTTAAAGATAAAAATTGGATTTATATTTGCTTATAAGGAGAATATTAAAATATTGATACACGCGCCTTTTAAGACGTTGTGCTTGCTACAAGATACTTTCATCTGTCCCGGCTTACCGGAATTTTTTCCACATTCCCATTTTTACAGATGGGGAGGTCCCACAAAATGATATTCCATGTAAATTATCACTATAGTAGGAAGTAATTAAATATATAAAAAGAAAAATAAAATTTAATTGGGGGTGAACAAAAAGTAAAAAACTTTTAAGAGTTTGACAATTTAAAAATTATTAGTCGAAAAGGTTCATGCTTAAAAAGGTTTATATTTAAAAAAGTTTATATGTTAATAGGAAGGAGAAAAGAAATGAGAAAAAATATGTTTGTTTTAACATTAGCTATACTTATAATTGCTATGAGTAGCGTAGTTCTTGCTGCTGATGTAATTAAACTTGGAATTGCTGAACCAATGACCGGTGCCATGGCAGTAGGTGGAGAGCTTTGTATGCGGGGTTATGAACTTGCCCATGAGCAAAAACCTGAAGTATTAGGAAAGAAAGTAGAATTAATCCTTGTTGATAATAAAAGTGATAAGGTTGAAGCAGCTAATGCGGTTTCGAGACTCATTGAAAGGGACGGTGTAGTAGCAGTTTTTGTCGGTTATGGCAGCAGTATGGCTATTCCGGGCGGCGAAGTTGCCGATAAGGCAGGAATTCCAATGCTTTCAGCCAGTGCCACCAATCCATTAGTTACCCAGGGAAAAGATTTTGTCTTCCGTGCTTGCTTCCTTGACCCTTTCCAGGGTGAAGTCATGGCTCGTTATACTTTTGAAGATTTAGGAGTTAAAAAAGCAGCACTTTTAGTTGATATTGCTCAGGATTATTCAGTAGGTCTGGCTAATTTTTACAAAAAAACATTTGAAGAGCTGGGCGGAGAGATCGTTAGTGACACGAAATATAACACCGGTGACCAGGATTTCAGTGC
>JBAUBA010000417.1:0-8010 GCA_049676265.1 Atribacterota bacterium | reverse complement strand
TGGTTTTGTCATCTATAATAAAATAACCCCACTGGTTAATCTTGACTCCGGTGGCACTGCGGGCTACAATAGGATTAGCTGAGGTTCCGATGGCATCTATAACCATATCTACTTCGATTATAAAATTAGAACCGGGTATAGGAATAGGCCTTCTTCGACCCGAATCATCCGGTTCACCTAATTCCATTTTCAAACATTCCATCCCAACAACATTTCCTTTATCATCACCTAATACTTTAACCGGGAGGGTAAGAAAATTAAAGATAATCCCCTCTTCTTCAGCATGATGGGCTTCCTCTGCCCGAGCTGGAACTTCTTTTCGGGATCTGCGATAGATGATATAGGATTTTTCGGCTCCCAATCTTAAGGCTGTACGGGCTGAATCCATGGCCACATTTCCTGCTCCGATAGTAGCTGCCCTTTTGCCTATCTTAATAGGAGTATCATATTCTGGGAAAACATAAGCTTTCATTAAATTAGAACGAGTTAAAAATTCATTTGCTGAATAAACATCATTCAAGTTCTCTCCGGGGATATTCATAAACCGGGGTGCTCCTGCTCCGTTGGCTAAGAAGATGGCATCAAATTCCCGGGTCAGTTCATCTACACTTTTAGTAGCACCTACTACAAAATTGGTTATTACTTTCACTCCTAATCTTTCAATTTCTTTTACTTCGTATTCTACTATCGATTTAGGAAGTCGAAATTCAGGAATACCATAGACTAAGACTCCCCCGGGTTGGTGTAAGGCTTCAAATATAGTCACTTTATAACCTAATTTAGCTAAATCAGCTGCACAGGTAAGTCCGGCAGGACCGGAACCTACTATGGCTACTTTCTGTTCTTTTTTACTAACCTTCGGTAGGCTTCCGTGAATATTATTTTCTCGAGCCCAATCAGCAACAAATCGTTCTAATCTACCGATAGCTATCGGTTTTTTTTGTTTTTCTAAGATGCAAACTTGCTGACACTGTTCTTCTTGAGGACACACTCTCCCGGTTATAGCCGGAAGGTCATCGGTATTTAATATTTCCAGATAGGCTCCGGCAAAATCTTCCTCAACGATTTTTTTAATAAACTGAGGAATGTTAATTTCCGCCGGGCAGCCCTTCATACATTTAGCATTTTTACACTGCAGACACCTTTGGGCTTCATAGATGGCCTGTTCCCGTGTGTAACCCAAGGGTACTTCTTTAAAGTTGTGCTTCCTCTCTTTGGGCTCTTGTTCAGGCATAGGGATCTGCTCTCTTTGCATCCTTTCTTTTACCGGTATCATTTCAGCCATTAGTTGGTCATCCTTTCGCAGGTACAGGTATGATTACGTTCCTGGTAGAGATCCCATGATTTTTTTTCTGAGCCTTTATAACGGGAAAGACGATTGGAAAATTCTTCCCAGTCTACTAATTGTCCATCAAATTCCGGGCCATCGGTGCAAGCAAATTTAGTCTCTCCCCCGATGGTAACTCTACAGGAGCCACACATTCCGGTACCGTCTACCATAATACTGTTAAGACTGACTATAGTCTCTACTGGATAAGGTTTGGTAGTCTCACAGGTAACTTTCATCATGATGGGTGGTCCGATGGTCCATACCTTCTTGATTGATTTATCCTTATCTAAGAGTTCTTTTAAAGCTTGAGTGACAAAACCCTTTCGTCCATAACTGCCGTCATCGGTAGTAACAATCAGTTCTGAGGAGGCTTTCTTAATCTCCTCTTCCATAATAATTAGTTCCTTGTTTCTAGCTCCGATTATAGAGATGACTTCGTTTCCGGTTTCTTTCAGGGCACGGGCAATCGGATGGATGCAGGCGATACCGGTACCTCCGCCTACGGTTATTACTTTTCCGTAATTTTCAATTTCAGTTTTTCTGCCTAAAGGTCCAATAAAGGAGAATAGTTTATTTCCTTCTTCCAAGGTGGAAAGCTCTTCGCTGGTCTTGCCCACTATCTGAAAGACAATGCGAATCAGTCCCTTTTCCCGGTTAAAATCAGCAACTGTTAAGGGGATTCGTTCTCCCTTTTCCTTGATCATTAGAATAATAAACTGACCGGGTTGAACTGATTGGGCTACTTCCGGAGCCTCTATCCACATCGAATAAATCGTTTCGTTTAATTTTTCTTTGTTAATTACTTTGTACATTTTACCTCCTAGATTTTACCCAATTACTACTATAGATTTGCTGAAATTTCTGCTGTATCTTTAGCAATCATTAACTCTTCATTAGTAGGAATTACCATGACTTTTACCCTTGAATTATCGTTGCTTATAATGGCTTCCTTAGCACGAACTTTATTTTTCTCCGGGTCAATTTCTACTCCTAAAAATTCTAATCCTTCGCAGGCCTCAGCTCTGGTTTCTTTGGAATTTTCTCCAATACCCGCTGTAAAAACAATGGCGTCAACTCCGCCCATAGCTGCTGCGTAAGCTCCGATATATTTTTTTATCCCGTAAGTAAAAACAGAAATAGTTCTAATAGCTCTTTCGTCACCCTTATTTGCTTTCTCTCTTAAATCTCGTTTATCACTCGAAATCCCTTCCGATAGGCCTAACAATCCACTTTCTTTATAGAGAATCTTATTGATTCCTTCGACGGTGAGTTTTTCTTTATCCATTAAAAAAGGAATAACTGCCGGATCAACATCTCCGCAACGAGTTCCCATAACTATACCCGCAACTGTACCGAATCCTAAACTGGTATCTATTGAAACTCCGTTTTTTACAGCAGTAATGCTTGAACCATTCCCCAGGTGGCAGGTAATTATTTTAAGCTTATCTATAGGTTTTTTTAAAATTTTTGCCGCCCTTTGAGCTACGTATTTATGTGAGGTTCCATGGAATCCATATCTTCTTACTTTATATTTCTTGTAAAATTTATAAGGTATACCGTAGAGATAGGCACATTCCGGAATGGTCTGATGAAAAGCAGTATCAAATACTCCCACTTGAGGTACTCCGGGCATTAGCTCTTTACAGACTTCTATCCCTAAAATATTAGGCGGGTTATGTAAAGGAGCAAGTTCGATACATTCTTTTAAGGCATCCATAACTTCATTGGTAAGTAAAACTGAGCCGGAAAATTTTTCCCCGGCATGAACTACTCTATGGCCTACCGCTACTATTTCAGAGATATCCTTAATTACACCATAATCCGGATGAAGTAAGGCATCCATCATCAATTTAATCCCTACCCTATGGTTAGGAATATCCTGATGGGTTACAACCGGTTCCCCGTCAGAAGGATAATGATTGATAATTGAATCAGAAATTGCAATTCTCTCCACCAAGCCTTTAGCCAGTACCGACTCATCGGTCATATCAAATAACTGATATTTTATGGAGGAACTGCCACTATTTACTACTAAAACTTTCATTTTATCCTTAATCTCCTTTTCGCATATTTTTATTTTTTTTATTACTTGATTTCCTATTTTTTTGTTCTTAAATCTTTAGCAATACTAAACCCCAGGAGCAATGCTTTTTCGTTTACTTCCTTTGCCTTAACTGGAACCCTGGAACACACTGCCTTTTGAATAGCTTCTTGGGAAACCACTTTAGTTAACCCTACAATTATTCCTAATGAAATAATATTGGTAACTAATTTTGTTCCAAATTTTTTTTGAGCTGTTTCGGTAATGGGAAATAAATATGTTTTATTTGAGATATTTGGAACTTCAGTTACTATTGTAGAATCAGCAAGCAAGATACCGTCTTCATTTAAATTTTTGACATACTTATCACAAGCGGTCTGAGTTAGAGCTAAAAGAATATCCGTTTTCATTACTTTAGGATAGTCTATCGTATTATTACTTATAACCACTTCTGACCTACTGGCTCCTCCTCGGGCTTCCGGCCCGTAAGACTGGCTTTGAACCGCTTCTTTTCCATCATATATACCAGCCGCTTCGGCTAAAATTATACCGGCTAAAATTAATCCCTGTCCTCCGGAACCGCTTAAACATATTTCAAGTCTTTCTTTCATTGTTTATTGCCTCCCATCTCCTGAGCTTTTTTGATAATTCCTTTATATTTTTCGGTATAATCCATTCTATCTATATTTACAAATTCACCTGTAACCAATTTACCTTCCTTTTCTTCTTCGGAAAGTGCCTCCCATACTTTTTTGGAAACAGTTATATCTTTTATCCATTTTAACATATCAACCGGCGATTTCATTTTATTCATTTTACCATAAGATATGGGGCAATCAGATATTATTTCTACTACTGAGAATCCTTTTTTATCTAAAGCCTTTTTTATTAAAGAAGACGACTGTCGAGCATTATAAACCGTTCCTCGAGCCACATAACTTGCACCTGCTGCAGTAGCCAGTTCAGCCAAATCAAAAGTTTGATCAATGTTTCCATAAGGTGCAGTAGAACCAAATTTGCCGGTAGGAGTAAGGGGTGAATATTGACCTCCGGTCATTCCATATATCATATTATTAATAATTATAGCAGTTAAGTCGATATTGCGCCGCGCAGCATGGATAAAATGGTTCCCTCCGATAGCTGAACAATCTCCGTCTCCCATAACTACTATTACTTTTAAATCAGGTTTAGCCATTTTTATGCCGGTAGCGAAAGGCAAAGCCCTACCATGGGTAGTATTCATGGTACAAAAATCTACATATCCGGTAATTCGACTGGAGCAACCTATACCAGAAACCGCCACAATTTCATTTTTATCCCATTTTAGTTCGTCTATAGCTCTAATAATAGCTCCTAAAACAATACCATTACCACAACCAGGGCACCATATATTGGGAAACATCTCTTTTCTAATATAATTATCAATTATAGTTTTCATTTTTTTATCTCCTCCCGAATCTTCCCTAATATCTCTATAGGATTAATCAATTCACCGTCTACCCGGCCATAAGCTACAACCCGGCATTTTCCCTGGGATGCTCTTTCTACTTCTAAAACCATTTGGCCTAAATTCATTTCCGGAACTATAATTAGATCTACCTGCTGAGCCAGCTTATTTACCTCTTCGGAACAGAAAGGCCAAATAGTTAATAATTTTAATAAACCTACTTTTAAGCCTTCTTCTCGAGCTAATTTTACCGTTCTCTCAGCAGCTCTTGCTACTGAACCATAAGCAATTAAAGCAATTTTAGCATCATCTAAAAGATATCTTTCGATAATTATTATATCTTTAATGCTCTTCTCAATCTTATTATGTAAACGCCTGATGAAAGCATCTATTTCTTGGGAGTTAGAAGTAGGTAAACCTTTGTAATCATGAACCAAACCGGTTATATGATAACGGTATCCTTCTCCAAAGTTTGCCATAGGAGGAACGCCATCTTCATCAGGTTTAAAGGGTAAGTATTCTTCGGGGGGAACAGTAGGTTTTTTTCGGTTTATTACTTCAATATCTTCCGGAGCAGGAATTTCTACCTTTTCCCGCATATGGGCGATTACTTCGTCCAGGAGTAAAATAACCGGGGTTCTATATTTTTCACTAAAATTAAATGCTTTGATAGTTAAGGTAAGTATTTCGTTAACTGTGGAAGGAGCAAGAGCTATGATGGGATGATCCCCATGAGTTCCCCATCTTGCCTGCATCATATCACCTTGAGAAGGTTTAGTTGGTAACCCGGTACTCGGTCCTCCTCTTTGAGCATTAACTACTACACAGGGTATTTCGTTAATAATAGCAAAACCTAAATTTTCTTGTTTCAAGCACATTCCGGGACCTGAAGTAGCAGTCAGAGATTTTAATCCAGCTATAGAAGCTCCAATTACCGCTGCCATGCTGGCAATTTCATCCTCCATCTGCATAAATTTTCCGCCAATTTTAGGTAATTTTTTAGCCATTCCTTCAGCTATCTCCGAAGAGGGGGTAATAGGGTAACCGGCAAAAAATTTAACTCCAGACAATAGCGCTCCTTCAACACAAGCTTCGTTTCCCTGTAGTAATTTTATATTTTTTTGATTATTCATCTTTCTCTTCCACTCCTCCTACTGTAATAGCAAAATCCGGACATCTCAATTCACAAAAACCGCATTTGATACAAGCATCAATATTTTCAGGAATAGGTTTTCCTTGATCATCAGGAACTAATACATCCTTTGGACAAAATTCAATACAGATACCGCATGATTTACACCATTCTCTACGAACTGATATCTTTACTGAATTATTTTGGTAAACTTCAAATAACTTTTTTTGCTTCATCTCTTCTCTAATATGCCTCCTTCTCTTTTAATATCTAAAATGGCTAATTTTAACATACTCATGGAACCTTTGTCGGGAACATAGACAAACTCAATGAGGGGAATTTGGGGGGAAATTACTTTTTTTACTTCGTTCTTTCTCCCCGGAGAGGTTATCACAATATCTGTGTTGGTTAAGAATTTTTTTACTTCTTTTTCATCATGAGAAGTGGTAAATTTAAAACTTAAGAATTTTATTCCTGCCTGTTTTATAGATTGGAAAACTCGTTGTGCAAACTTATCGGTAATACATACCAGGCCAATATTTTTATCTTTGGAAGATAAATGAGCAATGTTTACCATAGTCTCCATTAGAGGATCTAAGGCGATGGCGAGAACCCTCTGTTTTTGGTCGGCAAGAAATTTTTTAACTTCATCATAATGAAAAAAGGTGGTAACTACTAAATCAATAGATTTAATTCTTTCTCTAAAAATATCCGGTTCCTTATAAATCTCATCTATTAATATAGGAATTATGGAAATACCGGTTCCTAATTCTATCCCTTTGGTAAAAAAATACAATTGCTCCTGATTACATTCAATAAAAGCTATATTAATGTTTTTAAATAATTTTTCTTTTTCTTCTATTTTCTTTTTTACTAATTTTTTGAACTCGCCTAACTCAAAATTTAACTCCAGGGCTTCATTAATACTAACATCAATAATCTCTTCTATCTTTGATAGATTATTATTTGTTTTGGATTTGGTAAACTTAGAGGTTTTCGGATTAGGGAAAGTTCCCCTCCCCGGTATAGATAGTATTGTATTCTCCAATACTAATTCTTTGTAGGCCATACTTACTGTATTTCTGCTAACTTGCAATCTTTCTGATAAATCTCTTTCGGTGGGCAGTTGTTCGCCTTCTTTCAAATCGCCGCTTTCTAACAACTTTTTAATTTGGTGTTTTATTTGAAGATATAAAGGAATTCCACTTTTCTTATCAATCTCAATTTTCATAAAAGACTTCCCCTTTAAAACGATAAATCTTTAATCTAATATTGGACTAATGGACTAATGGATTAGTCTTTTTAAATAATAACATAGATTTTAAAAAAATCAATAGGTTTTTAAAAAAATAATTCTCCAATTGGCCAATTAACCGATTTACCAATTTACCGATTAATTTAGATAGCTTTAACTATATAGTCTGATTGTGAACTCTGATTTAGCTGAGTGTAACAATTTCTCTGTTTCTAATTTTGAGTTTTGGTTTTGCAATTTGCGCTTTTAGCTTTACGTTTTAATGCTATACGATAGCTACATGCTAATAATATTCCGACTCTTATTTTCTTGCCTTATAGCAAAAAATAGGGAGACAACTCATGGTCTATCTCCCTATATGCTAAATTATTTATTATTTTTTAACATTTTTTTTATCTGTAAATCCGCGTTTCTAAAAATATTGGCTCTAAAAGCTCAACCTATTACTTATGTCTCCTTTATATATCAAGTCTTACAGCAGTCAAAATCTTATTCTCTTTCGGAGTTTAATAGTAATACCAAATTGACTTGTACTCTTCGATATCTTCTCCTCTTGTTTTTAGTTCTTGGAGATATCTGTAAATGGGGAGATCTTTATATATATATGGTTCAACTGAAGCTATGCCCTTTTCCCAGGGATGCCATAAATATATTCTCCTCCCCTCTTTATTTAATCCTATTAATTCTCTATCTTGCCACGCCCTTACGTGATTTTTACCCAAACGAGGAACATTAAATACCGGCTCATCGGTTCGGAAAATACCGGGTATCAATCTTGCTTCTTCTTTTCTCTCTTGCCATAAGC
>JBAUBA010000416.1:0-2231 GCA_049676265.1 Atribacterota bacterium | reverse complement strand
TAGGCGGCAATAAGATAGCCTCTCAATATGTGGGCATTAACCTGAAGAAAATTCAATATATTGTCTTTACCTTATGTGGAGGAATTACTGGTCTTGCCGGATTTCTCTGGGTTGCCCGTTATGCCGCGGCTCAGAGCGAAACTGCTATCGGTTTCGAACTTCAAGCTATTGCGGCTTGTGTCATTGGAGGGGTAAGTATTACTGGTGGTTCCGGGACAATCATCGGTGTTGTACTGGGAGCCTTTTTTATGGGAATTGTTTATAATGATCTGACTATGATTAACGTTTCGCCTTTCTGGCAGATGGCTATTCAGGGCTTCATTATACTTTTTGCAATTATAATCAATACTGTTATGGATAAACGTAATCAGCAGCTGATGCTGAGAAAGAGAAGTTTTAATGAATAAAGAAAATAGTGTCCTTGACATTAGAAAAATCAGAAAAATTCCCTTGTCAAATATTATATGGCAGTGGGAAATCATTCTTCTTTTTATTTTTATTTTGGTTATAATAATAAACTCTAATTTATCTCCCTATTTTTTAGATTATACCAATCTTATGAACACCACTTTTAATTTTATAGAAAAAGCCATCATTGCTCTTCCTATGATGTTAGTGATCATATGTGGCGATATTGACATTTCTGTTGCCTCAATTATAGCTTTATCTTCGGTTTTTATGGGCATGGCCTCCCAAGCCGGAGTGAATACTTTGGGGTTGGTTGCGATAGGACTTTTTACTGGTTCAGCGGCAGGTTTTTTAAATGGGTTTATTATAACAAAATTTGGGATTCCTGCGATTGCTGTTACTCTGGGAAGTATGTCTTTATTTAGGGGGATTGCTTATGTCATTCTCGGAGATAAGGCATTTACTAAATACCCGATATCTTTTGATTATTTTGGGCAGGGATACATAGGAAACACGATGGTACCTTTTGAATTGGTCGTTTTCTTCATGCTGGTAATAATTTTTGGTATCATTTTACATCGAACGACTATGGGACGGAAGGTATTTGCCATTGGAAATAATTCTACTGCTGCTCGTTTTTCAGGGATACCTGTAAACAGAATACGTCTTAATATTTTTACTGTTACCGGTCTCTGTTCAGGATTAGCATCCGTCTTACTTACTTCGCGGATTGGAAGTACACGCCCGAATATTGCAAGTGGTTGGGAACTGGAGATTATCACTACAGTTGTGCTGGGTGGAGTAGCTATTACCGGTGGAAACGGAAATATTTTCGGTGTAATTATTTCCATTTTTATCATTGGATTTCTTAAATTCGGTATGGGCCTAATTAATATACCTGGCAAGGTAATGACTATTATTATAGGCTTATTACTCATTTTAGCAATTATGCTTCCTCAATTAATTGAAAGGTTAAAACCTAAAAATAGTTTTGGTAAGGTTAAAAAATAGCTTTAGGAGCAGATTAATGAAAAGAGCAGCATTTAAAATGAAATTAAAAGCAGGATATGAAAAAGAATATAAAAAAAGACATGATGAAATCTGGCCTGAACTGAAAGAAAAATTATCGAGAGCGGGAATTTATGATTATTCCATATTTCTCGACAAAGGAACACTGACTCTTTTTGCGGTGCACAAATTAAAAGATAATAATACAGTTGAGGAACTTCCTTCGAAAGAGGTAATGAAAAAATGGTGGGATTATATGAAAGACATTATGGAAACCAATCCAGATAATTCACCGGTTATCACCTCTTTGGAAGAGCTTTTTCATATGGATTAAAGATATTTTTATTAAATAAACAGATGAAGGAAAAATAATTAAAACAGTTCTATCTATTTAAAAAATGAAAACCGCCAATATAAGAGTATAATAATTTCGGAAAATATTTTACAAGTAGAAGAAAAGATAAAGAATAAAAGAACTTAATCACTATGAGAGAGGAATGGAAAATGAAGGAAAGACAGGATATTCAAGCGGAGACTTTACATAAATTGGTAAAGCTTTCTAATAATTTGGGAAGAGTAGACTATCATCTTGCAATTATTGGAGAAGGTAACACTTCAGCTAAAGTTGAGATAAAAGATATTGCTGATAGTTTTTTTATAAAAGCAAGCGGGACTCAGCTTGCAACCGTAAGCGGGGATGATTTTATTCAGGTTTATTTTGAGCCGATTTTACAGCTTATCAATATGGAGAATCCTGACGCTGAAGAAATTAATGACATCTTTGAAAAAGCCAAGGTGGATAAAAAACATCGAGC
>JBAUBA010000415.1:0-2573 GCA_049676265.1 Atribacterota bacterium | reverse complement strand
GAGGATTATTCCAGTCAATCTGAAACCGTTGAAATTATAGAAAACGAGATTACAGAATTGGATTTTCAGCTTATACCTCTTTCTCAGGAAAATCAACGAGTGGTAATGGTAGAGTTGTTTGTTGCTCCCACCTGTCCCAATTGTCCTAAGGCCAAGGATGCTATGGCTCAATTATTAGAGCAATATGGGTTTGATAAATTAGTAGTCTTAGAAGAATATGGTTGGGATGTTTCGGAGTATATAGGTTGGGCTACCGCTGAAACTATAGATAGGTTTAAATGGTATACTGACTCTCTTGGCATCTCTCGTCATACCCCTGATGCCTATTTTAATGGTCTGAATCAAAGTGTCCATTATAATAAGAGTAGCTATAATAATTATAAAGCAGCAATCGATGAGGAATTAACCAAAGCCCCTAAAATAAATATCTCAGCATCTTCGAGTGTTGATACTACTAACTTTACTGTTAGCATTAATGGAAGTATCGAGAATATTAGTTCTGAAGGTTTGACTGATTTAATTGTCGGGGCAATGATTTATGAAGATTCGGTATATTTAGGTTCGGAAGGTAAGAATGTGAATCATGTTGTTCGCGACATTATAATTTCAGAAGAGATTATTAGTTTTATTCCCGGAGCGATTCAAGAGTTTAATCTATCTTCTGAAATACTGAATAATGTGAAGAATATGAATAATATACATGTAGTAGTATATGTCCAGGCACCGAATAGTCCGACCAAGGAGATTTTACAGGCAGCCTATGTGGAATAGTAATTAGTATATCGTATGTCGTATATCGTGAAAGAGAAAAAAGATAGCGTAGCGCGTTTAGTGTATAGAGGTAGGGGTTCGATTCATCGAACCCGTTTCGGGTCGGATAAATCCGACCCCTACAAAAAACAATACGTTCTACGAAAAAGTTTTTAATTTTGAATTATGGTTTTTCGCTACATTACCTGGCTAATCGGTAAATTGGCAAATTGGTCAATCGGTGAATAATTAATATAAAACTAAGGAGAAAATTATGGTTCGTAAAAACAAAATTATTATTATCTTAATAAGTATAGTAGTTATAGCAGGAGCTTTTTTAATATTTTCTAATATTCAAAACAAGTCTTCCCAGCCGCCTACTATTTCTATTTCAGAAGAGGAATGGGATTTCGGTAAGATAAAAGAAGACGAAAGACCTGTTCATATCTTTACCATTAAGAATACCGGGAGAGAAGAATTGATCATCAGCCGGGTACGAGCCTCCTGTGGTTGTACAGCCACCATGCTCTCTTCTGATAATATAAAACCCGGACAATCAGCTGAACTCCAAGCCACTTTTAACCCTACCGGCTTTAATGGCATAGTGAAAAAAGATATCTATATTGATTCCAACGACCCTCAACTCCCCAAAACAAAAGTAACTATAATTGCCGAAGTAGAACCTATTCCCTCTCCCCAGGCCTTCCTTTCTAATTCTCAATGGGATTTGGGACTGATTTCCCAGGGGGATTTACCTACCTTTACTTTTACTATTGAAAATAAGGGAGAGTTGGATCTGATAATTGATAAGATAGACGCCTCTGAATATATCCAATATGATACAGAAATACCCCTAACTATTCTTCCGGCAGAAAAACAGGAGGTGACTTTTACTTATAATTCCAGTCAGCATGAGTTAGGTGAGGTAAGAGAGAGTGTGCGCATATACTGTAATGACCCCAGGAGAAAGGCTTTTTCACTACGTGTTGATGGTTACATAAAAGAAAAATCTGCCCCCGCAGTAAGTATTTCTCCGGCAGGAACGAGTTTTGATTTAACAACTGATTTCGAAGGTGAAACTATAGGAAGGTTTATTCTGGAAAATTCAGGAGAAGAGGGGATAAAAATTACCTCTATAAAGGCTTCAGCCGATTACCTCGTCCCTTTAATATCTGAAATTGAACTAAACCCAGGAGAAAAGGAAAGTCTACAGGTAATCTTATTAAGAGACAAAGTTAAAGATAAAACACAGGAAGAGGAAATAAAGGAATATCTTTATTTAACTGTTGCCATCCCTATTGTAATTAATAAATAACAAATTATTTCACTAAGATTAGTAGAATTTTTAATTTAGAAAAAAATATGGCATAGAGGATAAATATTTTTAAAGCAATAATATGATATCATCATATATAAAGGAGAATACAACAATGGAAGCAACTATAAAGATATTTAAAGCCTTATCTGATGAAACCCGTTTACGTATTTATTTACTTCTACTGCAGAGCGAATTGTGTGTCTGTGAATTGGTAAACATATTAAATATGGAACAATCAAGAATTTCACACTGTGTTAGGATTTTAAAAGAAGCAGGTCTTGTGGTTAATCGGCGAGAGGGCAAGTGGATTATCTATGAAGTAAATCCTGAAATAGAAAACAACAGAATAGTTCAGACTTTAAGGAATGAATTAAAATTGCCAAAGCAAGATTTGAAAAATATTACTAAATGCAAGAAAGAAAAAATAAGAGAAAAGTTTAAATGCAATTGATTTCTTGATTCGTTTACTCTCTTCAACATTCTAAATAGAAAGGGAGTGTAATTA
>JBAUBA010000414.1:0-2155 GCA_049676265.1 Atribacterota bacterium | reverse complement strand
AATTTCTTTTGAGCCGGAACCGGATTTAAAAGGTGAAACCATTTCCAATAATCCGGGAGTAAAAAAATATTATATCAACCCGGAAAAATGTTTTGAGTTTTGGGCAGAAAACACCAGCGATTGTTCCCAATGTATTACCGTTTGCCCTTTTTTAATACTAAAGATTTTATTTCCAGTAATGAATTTTGGAAAGAAAAATAATCGAAAATCTATACAAAAAAACACTAAAGAACAAATACAAAAAAACGTTCATTAAGAAAATCGGAAAGGAAAAGAATTTGAAGTTTAAATATAAGATAATTATTTTTTTATCATCCTTTTTGATATGTGTTTCTCTTTTAATCGGTGCAGCCGGTGCCGACACTGGTACAGGTATTCGGGAAGAGATAAATCAGTTCCCGGGATTTTCGGGAATCCTGATAAAAGACTTAAACACTCAGGAAGTACTATTTTCCCATAATGAAGATAAACTTTTCACCCCGGCATCTCTTACCAAAATATTCACTCTGCTGGCTGCTCTGGAAATATTTGATGAAGAGCAGTATGCTTACCCGACTTCCTTCTACTTTTCCAGTACTAATCCCGGAGAGATAAGCGGAGACCTGTATATAGTAGGGAGCGGAGATCCCACTCAATCCCCGGATATAATCAGAAAGATAGCAGATGCTCTGGTGCAAAAGTTTAATATCAACCATATCTCCGGAGATATTGTATTGGATAATTCAAAATTCCTGCCCGAAGAGTTTTTGGGTAGGGGATGGATGTGGGATGATAAAAATCCTCTAATCGGAGCATTAGCTGTAACGGGCGATAAAGTCAAGGAAAAACAAAATTCTTATCTTAATACTATGCCTCTTCTCTGGGGGAATATTTTTTCTCAGGAACTATCCAAAAAAGGCGTAAAGACAAAAGGTGATTTTCGGATTGGGAAAGTCCAGGGGGGTCTAAAGGTAAAGTATATTTATTATTCTGATACCCTGGATAAAATACTGGCTTATATGATGAAAAAGAGTGATAATCAGAGTGCTGAAAATATTTTTCGTACCCTGGCTCCGGAGGATAATCCTGAGGGGGGCTCCACCACTATTGCTCAAGCTATTGCTTCCTTAGAAGAGGTGATTGATACAACCCTGGGTTTAAAATGGGGAAAAGATTATATCCTTGTGGATGGCTGCGGGCTTTCTGAATATAATCTTACGACTCCTGCTCATCTGGTTAAAGCCATTACTTACCTTTACCGGAAATACGATTTTAAGATACTGGATTATTTTGCCAACACCAAAGAGGGGGGGACTTTAAAAGAACGCCTGCCTTTTCAGGTATGGGGCAAGACCGGCACCTTATCCTCAGCTTCAGCACTGGCCGGCTTATTAGAAACTAAAAATAAGAGATGGGTAGTCTTTTGTCTTATGGAAAATAATTTTATCTTTATAGAAGAAGATAATGACCCCAAAATTTTTGAAAACAAAATCATAGAATACATTTACGAAAACTTTTAGCAGCACGGCGTGCTGTGCTGTATTCAGAATGATCTAAAATGAAACCAGGAGCAATTCTTTAGTAAACCAGGGGTTTGATTTATCAAACCCGTCATTAGATTGCCTTTAAACCCGCATGTGTTAATTATTAGAGAGCTTAATAAATAAAAATTTCTTACTTCTTTATTAGGAGACAAGCGAGATGAAAGACGAAAATAAAAAGGATAAGCTACATAAGATGACTTTCTTTATAGTTTACCCTTTTTATTGTATTTTTATTTAATTTTTCCCCAGCTCTACCTTCATTCCAGCTAATTCTTTCTGCACCTCCGCAAAACGCAGGGAATAATACTCCCGATTCTGCTGATTCAAACTGGTGATGGTACTATGTATCTCTTTAGTATTTTCCAGGACCTGCCGATATCCCTCTTTCTGCGCCGTTACGATTTCTTGCATAAACTTATCTATTCGAAAGATCAAGAGTATCGATAAGGCGATAGGAAAGCCCTGGTTGGCGATGACGTCAGTTAAATTATGAATATCCAATATTTACCTCCTTTCTCAAAAAGTTGCCAAAAGGTGCCAGGCACTTTTGGGCAACTTTTTATTCTCTCCATCTGCTACGTTTGGTTGGCCGCACATCCAGATGCAGGAAGTTCTTCTTCTCATAGAACCCG
>JBAUBA010000413.1:0-1671 GCA_049676265.1 Atribacterota bacterium | reverse complement strand
TCCATGACCGGATTAGAAGTTCTTAAGGTAAACGTTAATGTTCAAGGGGTTAAATTTAAAGAAGAAACAAATAAACTAAAAAAAGAAAAAAAAGAAAAAGAAGAAAAGCAGAAAGAAACAGCAAAATAAATTACAGAAAGAATAATTTGGTGAAATTCAAGTGACAGAAGTTATAAAATTATTAGCCGTAATAGTAGTAATTACTTTCTTGATAAGAAAGAAATGGAATTTGGAATACGTTATACTGTTAGCTTCCCTATTGGTAGGGGTGTTCTTTAATTTAAGCCCGATTCAGATAGGGAATAATTTTGTTTTAGCCTTGATTGACCCGGCTACTTTAAAGTTAATCGGAATAATTTTACTGGTTTATATCCTGAGCGGTGTTTTAAGAAAGGTAGAAAGCTTAAGAGATTTAGTCGATTCCCTTCAGGGACTGGTTAAAGATTATAGGCTTACATTGGCTTTTATCCCGGCTTTATTAGGCTTGATTCCTATGCCTGCGGGCGCGATGTTTTCTGCTCCTATGGTTAAAGAGGTAGGAGGGCGGGTAGGACTCACCCCCGAAGAGGAGACTTTTGTAAATTATTGGTTTCGCCATATTTGGGAATTTGTCTGGCCTTTATTTCCGAGTATCATATTATTTGCCGGCTTATTGAAAGTAGAAATTCAAGAAGTTATTCTGGTTCAATTTCCCTTGACCATTACAGCGGTAATAGTAGGCTTTGTTTGGGAATATAAATATTTAAAAAAAGATACCACCCTTATCAACAAAAAAGATATTTTATTTAATTTAAAAAAACTGTTTTTTGGAACCTGGCCTATTCTGCTTATTATAATTTTGGTTCTGGGGACAAAAACAGACTTATTGTTTTCTTTGGTAATAGTGATTTTGTCTTTAATTTTCTCAAATATAAAAAAATTAAGTCTAAAAATGTTGAAGGAAATTATTAGAAATGATATAGACTTAAGTGTGGTGATTTTAATCGCCAGTATTATGATTTTTAAAAGAATACTCCAGGTTTCAGGAGGGATAGAGATCGTCCCAGAGGCATTTGCTAAATTAGGAGTGCATCCTTATATTGTTTTATTTATTGTTCCCTTTTTTATCGCTACAATGACTGGGATGGGCACCGCAGCACTGGGGATAGGATTACCGATCCTACTCCCGATAATTGTTCAAGGAGAAGCAAATTTGTATTATGCTATGTTAGCCTTTACCGGTAATTTTGCGGGACAAATGATTTCCCCTATGCATTTGTGTTTAGTGGTAACCAGAAATTATTTTAAAGTAGATATGGGGAAAATATATAAAATGCTAATTTTACCCCTAACGATTATTATTTTAAGTTCCCTCGTTCTGGTAATGGTTAGAACATAGTTAAGAAATATTTATAATATGATTACACAGATTATGTTATATGTAAACGGGAGGAGTGAAAATGAGAAAATCACCCAAAGAGATAGAGATAGAAAATGAAATATTGGCAATGTTGAGCGGGAAACCAGCCATAGCAGCTTCTTTAATTTTTAATGATCAAGAAGCGCAAGCCTTACAAGATTATGCCAATGTAGTTTCTATAAAAAGATTGGGTTATAATGACCATGGTCCGGTACATATGCGAAAAACCGCCCAAAATGCTTTAATCATGTTTGATATTTTGAGTAAAGCAG
>JBAUBA010000412.1:0-2061 GCA_049676265.1 Atribacterota bacterium | reverse complement strand
ATTATAAAAAAATAAAATTAATTAAAATAAACACTAACGGTCTTGATTTTGTAGGCAAAAGTAAAGACCTTGAATATGTTATAGATGAAATTTACAAGGGGGATAGTTTTAAATGAAGAAATTTATTATAGTATCAGGAAATATAGGCTGCGGCAAATCAAGTTTAACTGACCTGTTAAGTAAAAGATTGGGTTGGAAGGCATATTATGAGGTAGTAGAGAACAATCCTTATTTAGAGGACTTCTATGGAGATATGAAAAAGTGGAGTTTTCATCTCCAGATATTTTTTCTGTCCAAGAGATTTCGCCATCATCAGGAAATATTAAAAAACCCTGCCTCTGTAGTTCAGGATAGAAGTATTTATGAAGATGTGGATATATTTGCCAAAAATTTAAATCAGCAGGGATATATGGAGGGTCGTGATTATGAAAATTACCAGGAATTATTTAACATAATGACCCAATTTCTTACTCCCCCGGATTTAATCGTTTATCTTCAAGCTTCGGTCCCCACTCTATTAAATAGAATTTCTTTGCGAGGGAGAGATTATGAGAAAACCATCTCTGAAGAATATTTGAATCAGTTAAATGTTTTATACGAGGAGTGGATAGAAAATTTTACCCTTTGCCCAATCTTGAAAGTACCAGCTGATGATTTAGATTTTGTTAAACGTCCTGAACACTTAAAATTAATTGCTAATAAAATATTGGATAAATTACAGGGCGTAGAAAAAGTAGTATTTGATTAGGAGGGGATATTTTGAGAGCAGCATTAATTTATGGTGGAGATGATAAGAAATTAGAATTATTTGCAAAAAAGATATTTTCTGCTATTGAAAGAAAAGGAAATGAATTAAAGGTAATTAAAGTAGAAAGAGGAATAACTGCTGGTAATTTGTCACCTTATGAATTTATCTTTGTGGGCTGCCCGGTTTTAAGTATGTTTAAAGGGAAATTACCTTCCGAATTAACCGATTTTATTAAGCGATGTGCTGGGTTGGAAAGAAAAAAAACTATTACCTTTATCATTCCACGGTTAATAGGAAACGATAAAACTTTAAAAAATTTAATGAGCTTGTTAGAGAGCAAGGGCTCTTTTATAGTTGATTTTAGGCAGATTAGGGATATAGATAAAGATAGCGAGTTATTAGCCTCCCGTTTAAAATAATGCACGTCCTCTGGTGCGAAAAGAAAGGAAGAGAGAATTGTTGTCTCCCGTTCCAGTCTTAAAGGAAATAAAGAATGGCAAAAGATATATTAAAATTTTTAAGAGAGAAAGAATACGTTTCCGGTGAAGTTCTGGCAAAAAAATTGGATATCTCCCGGGTGGCAGTTTGGAAGCAGATACAAAAGCTAAAAGGCATTGGATATAAAATAACATCCGACCAAAATTTAGGTTACTGCCTGATTTCTCGTCCTGACCTTTTACTTCCTCAAGAAATTCAAAGAGGATTATCTACAAACTATATCGGTAAAGAAATACACTATTTCCCCGAATTGAAATCTACCAATATAATGGCTAAAGAGAAAGCCTTACATATAGAAGAGAGAATAGCCGAAGGTACATTAATTATTACTGAAAGGCAGAGTGCAGGGAAAGGGAGATTAGGCCGGGAATGGTTTTCACCTGCCGGAGGTATCTGGCTTTCTATAATATTATACCCTCAACTTTCCCCTTCTTATATATCTCGAATAACTTTGATGACTGCGGTAGCAGCAGTAAAGGCTATCGAGATATGCACTCAAATTGAACCTCAAATAAAATGGCCCAATGATATATTAATAAATGAAAAAAAAGTATGTGGAATACTAACCGAAATGAGTGCCGAATTGGACATAATAAATTGGGTGGTAGTGGGAATAGGTGTAAATGTGAATATAGATCACCAGAGGTTTCCTGAAGATATTCAAGCAAATACAATTTCTTTAAAAGAAGTTTCAGGAGAAGAAGTTTTACGGGTCAAGTTAGCGCAGACATTTTTACAGGAATTTGAAAAATATTACGAAAAGTTAAAAAGGAAGGAATTTTCTTCTATTTTAAAGGAATGGAAATTATACTCCC
>JBAUBA010000411.1:0-4335 GCA_049676265.1 Atribacterota bacterium | reverse complement strand
AACTAAATCTATTCCACAACCTATGATCAATAATATTATTCCCTTTTATGGCTATTTTTTAACTGTAAATGAATAAGTATTTTTAAAACTCTCTATAATAAAAATTACCCTCTTTTATCTTTCCTTTTAGCCATTTTAATAAATATTTTTTAACTATGTTTCTGCTAACGGGCGCTAAAAAAATAAAACCTAATATATCTGTAACAAAACCGGGAGTAAGAAGCAATATCCCTCCGGCCAGAATAATTGCTCCCTGAATTAAGCTGTCCCCTGGCATGATCCCCTCATTTAAATCTTCCTGGATCTTCCTTAAAATCATAAACCCTTGACTTTTTACCAGGTATGTTACAATTATACCGGTTAAGATGATTACACCAATTGTGGTTAGACTACCTATCTTTTTCCCCACTTCAATTAGAATATACAGTTCTGTTACTGGAACTAATACAAATAGTATTAATAGTTTAGTAAAAAACATCGTTTGCTCCCATTTATTATTAATCTGATTATTTTAAGAAAGTCCGATAATTAACCTTATTAAATACTAAAATCTACCTTTGGTAAATCCATTGTTATTCAATCCAATATACCTGATTTATATCATTTCTAAAATAAAAATCAAGGACGCATATATTCTTCTACTTCTTTCTGCATCTCCTTAGATACAACTATAAATTTCCCTTTTGCCTCCGTCAATAAGGTGCCATCTTCTGAACGAGCTTCCGCTTGAGCCTCAATCATTCTGCCTAAATCTTTAGTCATCTGCGCGGTAAAGATAATTTTTTCTCCTACCAGAGCTTTTTTTCTGTATTTGATGTTTATTTCTACGGTCATAGTCATAACATTCTTAGTTATGATTGCAGTTCTGCCCATTATCTCATCTAAAATAGAAAATAATATTCCTCCATGAACGATTCCTTTAAAGCCTTGATGTTTTGATTCGGAAATAAACTCCGCTCTAATTTTATCTTGATCCTTAAAAAAAGTGATATTTAAACCGATGGGATTGTCTTTTCCGCAGACAAAACATTTTTTATATCCTGGTAAAGCTTGCAAAAGTAAAACCTCCCTGATTTAATTAGTCGTTAGTGTAAAACACAAGTTGTAAAATACAAGTTTATATTTTCAGTTAACGGTTTTTAGTTGTCAATATAAAGCTAAAAAGTTAAAGCTAAAAACGTAAAACCATAATTCAAAACTCAAAACTTTTTCTCTCAATACTAAATTTTAAGTTCTTTTTTTTGCTTATTCATCTTTCGTTTTTGTTATATGGTGTACAAGATAAGAAAGATAAAATTTAATAGATAAAATAGTATATTTAAATTTTAAATTTTGAGTTATGGTTTTACATTTTGCGCTTTTCGTTTTTCGCTATCTACTATATACTATACGCTACCTGCTCTACGCTAATTATATACTATATACGATATACTAAATACTAAATACTAATTATCTAACTATTTCTTTTATCGCCTTTATCGTGGCATAAATATCATCTTCGTTAATTCCGTAATGAGTAACCAAACGAACTTTAGTAGGTGGCTGAGGCGAACCTAATATATTATACTCTGCTAACTTGGGCAAAAATTGGTAAGTATTCATACCAGATTTATTAAGGTTAAAATAAACCATATTAGTCTGAATTGTCTCTAAATCAATTTTTATTCCACCTATATCAGCCAAACCCTCTCCTAAAATTCGGGCATTTTTGTGGTCTTCTTCTAATCTTTCTACCATATTTTCCAGAGCAATTATCCCAGCTGCTGCTAAAATACCTGCCTGTCTCATCCCTCCCCCAAGCATCTTTCTATTTTTACGGGCTCTTTGAATGAATTCTTTAGAACCGGTCAAAATCGAACCTACTGGGGCGCTAAGACCTTTGGAAAGACAGAACATCATTGAATCAACATCTTTGGCGAGAAGAGCGGGTTTAATATTTAAGGCTACAGCAGCATTAAATATCCGAGCACCATCTAGATGAACTTGAATATTTCGCTGATGAGCTAATTGGCAGATTTCCTCAATTATTTTAGGAGAAGTAATTGTTCCACCTGCCCGATTATGAGTATTTTCCACACAAATTAAAGTTGTTTTAGGGTAATGAAGATTTATTTCTCTCAACGCCATCTTAACATCCTGAGGATTGAGAATTCCTTTATCTCCGGCAATCAACCGGGGTATCACCCCTGCTACTGCAGACATACCACCCACTTCATAATAATATATGTGAGAGTCCATTTCTAAAATTACTTCATCACCTCTTTGACAATGAGTCAATACTGCAATAAGGTTTCCCATAGTGCCACTGGGCACAAATAATGCTGCCTCTTTCCCAATCTTTTTTGCAGCTAACTCTTCTAGTCTATGTACTGTGGGGTCTTCTTGGTAAACATCATCTCCTACTTCAGCATTACTCATAGCTTCTCGCATCTCATCTGTCGGCAAAGTAACTGTATCACTTCTTAAATCAATTTTTTTTCGGTTAAATATTTTGTTTAAACTACTCATAATTATTTTCCTCCAAAAGTATATAAAGTATTCAGGAGTCAGAAGCCAGAATTAATTCGTCGTTCATATCTCGTATCTTGTATCTCGTACATTATAGCGTATAGCGGGTAGCGTTTAGCGTATAGTTAACAACAGACGAGAGCCTGTCTTCCAGAATTCACAATTTTGTTTTGTAAGGGTTGGATTTATCCAACCCGGGGTTTTTGGTAAATTTTCTTGCGGGCTCGATGAATCGAGCCCCTACACGCTACACGCTAAACGCTATACGCTGTTTGCTAATAAATCGTTAAATATTTATCCAATTCCCACTGATGAACTTGCATTCTATAGGTCTCCCACTCTTCTCTCTTGGCCTCGACATAATTTTCAAAAATATGAGTAGTTAATCCAGATTTTATTACCTCGTTCTTATCTAATTCTAATAGGGCTTCCTTCAAGGTAGAAGGCAAACTTTCAATTCCTAAAGATTTTTTCTCTTCCTTGCTCATAGTATAAATATTTTGACTCACCGGCTCTCCCGGGTCAATATTATTTTTAATTCCATCTATTCCTGCTTTTATCATCACTGCAAAAGCTAAGTAAGGA
Organism: Atribacterota bacterium; assembly: GCA_049676265.1. Classification (GTDB taxonomy): domain Bacteria; phylum Atribacterota; class Phoenicimicrobiia; order Phoenicimicrobiales; family Phoenicimicrobiaceae; genus Sediminicultor. Next base: position 1,242 of record JBAUBA010000411.1, on the reverse strand, counting down.
TTACAGGATGGATCAGGACTTCTCAATTCCGCTCTGGTACCTACTCCTCTAGCTGCAGGTACCCTGACTAAAGGGCTGCGGTTTCTCTCTGACCAGGCAATATAGACCGGTGCTTCATAACCGGGAGTTAATCTCTTGTAAGAATTTACTAAAGGATTAGTAATGGCGGTAAAACCTTTGGCATGTCTTAATAATCCACCGATAAAATACAAGGCTTCTTTGCTCATTCCATATTTTTCCTTTGGGTTATAAAAGATATTCTCACTATTTTTAAATAACGATATATGGGTATGCATACCAGAACCACATATTCCAAAAACAGGCTTAGGCATAAAGGTAACATGTAAATTATGCTTTAGGGCTATAGTTTTACCGGTAAGCTTTAAAGTCATTATCCTATCGGCTGCGGTAAGGGCGTCACAATATTTAAAATCGATCTCATGCTGACCGGGAGCAACTTCATGATGTGCCGCTTCGATTTCAAACCCTAATTTTTCCAAAGCAATTACCATATCTCTTCTCGCTTCCTCCCCTAAATCAACAGGCAAAAGATCGAAATACCCTCCTCGATCATGAGTCTTAGTAGTCGCTTCTCCTTCTTGATTTCTAAAAAATAAAAAGAATTCTACTTCTGGCCCAAAATTAGTAGAATATCCCATTTCTTCCACTTCTTTTAGTACTCTCTTCAAATTATTTCTAGGACAACCATCAAAGGGTAAACCATCAGCGTTATAAACATCGCAGGTAATTCTGGCTACATCTTTTTCTTCTTCCCAGGGGTTTACCATAAAAGTGGAATAATCTGGTTTTAAATACATATCTGATTCCTCAATCCGCACAAAACCCTGGATAGAAGAGCCATCGAACATAATCTCCCCATTAAGAGCTTTTCCCAGTTCTCTTACCGGAATTTCTACATTTTTAGGCATTCCCAAAATATCAGTGAATCTCAATCTTATAAACTTTATATTTAGCTCTTTAGCCTTATTTAAAATCATTTCTTTGGTCATTTTTTTCATTTAATCTTCCTCCCCGAGATTTTTTTCAATATTTTTTTTCAATTATACTTTTTTCTCTGCAATTTTACAAAATATTTTTATATTTCTAAAATAATCAACTTTTTACTCCACAGTAACACTTTTAGCTAAATTCCTCGGTTTATCTACATCACATCCCAATCTATCAGCAATATGATAGGCAAATAACTGTAAAGGTATAACCGTTAAGATAGGATATAGTATA
>JBAUBA010000410.1:0-2916 GCA_049676265.1 Atribacterota bacterium | reverse complement strand
TAGAAAAAACTATACAAAAAGCCCAGAACTTTCCCTACGAAACCAAGACTTCCTTTCAAAGGGATTATGAAAAAGGGAAAACCAGACATGAAGGAGATATTTTCGGGGGGACTTTAATCCGCCTGGCGAAAGAACACAATATCTCAATTCCCACAATTACAGAGGTGTATGGAGAGCTAATATCACGATAAAATTTGAATGTTTCTTATTTTAGGAGGAGGAAATAAATGTTGAAAGAATTGATCCAGGACGGGTATGGAATTAAAGATGATTTAAATTGTGCAGAAATTATTTTAGGTGGTGCTAATCAGGTTTATCAACTTAAATTAAATTCAGGTTCTCTAAGACTGGCAGCTGCCTTTGGCGGGGGGATGGCTATTGAAAGTGTCTGCGGTGTATTGACGGCATCCCTTATGGTTTTAGGGAAGCTTTTTGTTCCGGATGTTGCTCATAAACATCCGAAAATTAAAGAATTAAGTAAAGAATTATTTGATGCTTTTGAAAAAGAAATGGGCGATATCCTTTGTAAACCATTAAAGGACAATTACCGAACAGAAGAGAAAAAATGTAGAGATGTTATTTTGAAAGCAGCTGAAATTTTAGATAAGATAGTGGCAACAGAATTAAAAAGCTTGTCAGAGAACCGCCCCTAGACAGACTCTGCTGACGAACTTTTTGAATAAATTACCAGGATAGTATAAAATAATAAAAAGGGGTGAGAATTATGGATAAGATGATTGCCTTTTGCGGATTAACCTGTAGCGAATGCCCGGCATTTATAGCTACTCAGAAAAACGATGATAAGGAAAGGGAAAAAGTGGCAAGGGTTTGGTCTAAAGAATTTAACTGTGAAATAAAACCAGAAAACATTAATTGTGATGGGTGTTTGGAAGAATCTGGACGACTTTTTAGTCATTGCAAGGTTTGTGAAATAAGAAAGTGTGGCCGGGAAAAAGAAGTTAAAAATTGCGCTTACTGCGATGTTTATGTCTGTGAAAAGCTAACCAAGTTTTTTGATATGGCCCCTGATGCCAAGATTACTCTTTCAGAAATCAGAAAAAATCTTTAGAGAAGAAGGATTCCTTTCTTATAATAGCGAATTATATTTATAGAGGAGGGTTTTTATGAAAATACTTCTTGTTTATCCTGAATATCCAGAGACCTTCTGGAGTTTTAAATATGCTTTAAAATTTATTTCTAAAAAGGCGAGCCTCCCTCCTTTGGGACTGTTAACCGTAGCAGCCCTGCTTCCTAAAGAGTGGGAGAAAAAATTGGTAGATATGACTGTAACAGCATTAGGTGATAGAGATATCAAATGGGCTGATTATATATTTATTAGTGCTATGTCTATACAAAAAGAGTCGGTGAAAAAAATCATTGCTCAATGTAAGAGGTTGGGAGCTAAGATTGTTGCCGGCGGCCCTCTCTTTACATCCGGATATGAAGACTTTGAGGATGATGTAGATTATTTTATACTTAACGAGGCTGAAATCACCCTGCCTCTATTTTTAGAAGATTTAAAAGGAGGACACCTTAAACATATCTACACCTCAGATCAGTGGGTAGATATAAAAAAGACCCCCATTCCGCTTTGGGAATTAGCTGATATAAATAAATATGCCACTATGTGTATCCAATATTCTCGAGGGTGTCCCTTTAATTGTGATTTTTGTGATGTTACCTTCCTCTTTGGACATAAGATGAGAATAAAAACCAAAAACCAGATATTAGCAGAATTAGATAGTCTTTATTCACAAGGATGGAGAGGTGGGGTATTCATTGTTGACGATAATTTTATTGGAAATAAGAAAGAATTAAAAAATAAAGTACTTCCTGCAATGATTAATTGGATGAAAGAACGAAAATATCCTTTCACCTTTAATACTCAGACCACGGTAAGTCTCTCCGATGATGAGGAACTTATGCGGATGATGGTTCAGGCAGGGTTTGTTGCAGTATTTGTGGGTATTGAGACTCCTAATGAAGAAAGCTTAGCAGAATGCAACAAGTTGCAAAACAAAAATCGTGATCTGATAAGTTGTGTTAAAAAGATTCAAAAGTTTGGTTTGGTAGTTAACGGAGGATTTATTATAGGCTTTGATAATGATACACCGGAGATTTTTGAAAGAATGATTGAATTCATCCAAAAAAGTGGAATTGTCAGTGCCATGGTCGGGCTATTAAACGCCCCTCGGGGAACTAAACTCTACCAACGACTTATCCGAGAAAATAGATTATTAAAAGAAAGTACGGGTAATAATACCGATCTTTCCATTAACTTTATTCCTAAAATGAACTACAAAGCACTTATCGATGGATATAAAAGAGTTCTCTATACAATTTATTCCCCTAAATGTTACTATGAACGTATCCTGATGCTTTTAAGAAATATTAAACCTTTACAAAAGAAGAGATATCAATTTCGTCTTTGTTATCTTACTGCGTTCCTTAAATCCATCTGGCAGCTGGGTATAATAGGGAAGGAAAGAATTTATTATTGGAAAATCTTTTTTTGGACTTTGTTTCGGCGTCCACAACTTTTCCCTATGGCCATAATCTATGCTGTCTACGGGTTTCATTTTCGCAAGATTTATGAAAACTATTGATTTTGTTAAGGAGTCGTTACCCGCTGACAAAGTATTCACTCAATAGGGGGTGAAAAGTGTGGGTTGGGCTGAGATGAGTCAAAAAGAAAATGTATTGAGAGTAACATTTTATTTGCTGGTAGCAGTTTTTATTTTAGCAGTAAGTATAATTTTTATCCCCGCATTTAGAGGAATTGTAAGTGGTACTTTTATGATAATTTCCTCAGCTATTTTGCTTTTATTTAGTAGTGTGTTAATTGGTCTAACTTTGGTACAAAAAGTAGAGGGGAAGCTTAAAAAGTTTTTAATGTTAACTGGGGCTTCTGCTGCC
>JBAUBA010000409.1:0-1869 GCA_049676265.1 Atribacterota bacterium | reverse complement strand
GGGCATCTGGTATGAAATCGGCATCCGGAAGGAGGATTTACGGGACTGGGAACATCGCCCATCAAAATCTGACTTTTTTTTCTAAATTTAGGGTCGGGGATAGGTATAGCAGAAAGTAATGCCTGGGTATAGGGGTGTTTAGGACTACTAAATAATTCTTTTTTAGGGGCAGTCTCTACTATCTTTCCTAAATACATTACTGCGACTCTATCACAGATATGTTTTATTACGCTTAAATCATGAGCTACAAATAAAAGGGTAAGCCCAAATTCTTTCTGTAAATCTTGCAATAAATTAATAATTTGGGCTTGAATGGAAACATCCAAAGCGGATACACATTCATCGGCAACTATAAAATCCGGGTTAGTTGCTAAAGCTCTGGCAATCCCTATTCTCTGCCTTTGGCCGCCACTAAATTCGTGAGGGTATCTGTTTATCTGGTCTGGTAGAAGACCAACCTTTTCCATAATTTCGATTACCCTCTCTTCTTGTTCTTTTTTAGAACCGATCTTATGTACTTCCATCGGTTCAGCAATAGTTGTTCCTATGGTCATTCTGGGATCAAGAGAACCAAAGGGATCCTGATAGATAATCATCATTTTTTTTCTAAATTTTAGCATCTCTTTTTTTCTTGTATGAGTTATTTCCTGACCATTAAAATATATTTTACCTTCTGTCGGGTCTAATATTCGCAGTATAGTTTTCCCACAGGTAGTCTTTCCGCATCCTGATTCTCCCACGAGACCAAGGACTTCTTTCTTCTCTATATAAAAGCTCACATCATCTACAGCCCTAACTGCTATTTTTTTGCCTAAAGGTGATTTGCCTAACCAGAACCATTTTTTTAGATTTTTAACTTCTACCAATCTTTCCATTCTACTCATTTGCTCCTTATTGTCTTCTTGAATAAATGACATTTCACCAGATGAGAGTTTTCCATCTCTATCAGCTCCGGCATTTCTTCAACACATCTTTTAAAACTGAAATCGCATCGGGGATGAAACGGACATCCTGAAGGTAAATCAAGGAGATTGGGGACTATACCCGGAATTGCATCAAGATGTTCTGCCTCAACATTCATTCGGGGTATTGATTTACTTAATCCTTTAGTATAAGGGTGGAGAGGATTATTAAAAAGTGTATATACGTCGGTATATTCTACAATATGCCCGGCATACATCACCGCTACATTATCACACATTTCCGCAATGACTCCCAGATCATGAGTTATTAACATCACCGATGCACCAAATTCACCTTTTAATTCATTAATTAATCTTAAAATCTGAGCTTGAATGGTAACATCAAGGGCAGTGGTAGGTTCATCAGCAATAAGCAAGGTGGGATTACAGGATAGAGCCATGGCAATCATCACTCTCTGCCTCATTCCCCCGGATAACTCATGAGGGTAATTATCTATTCTTTTCTCTACATCCGGCATGCCTACAATCTTTAATATCTCCATAGACTTTTTTCTAGCTTCTTCTTTATTTAACCCCTGATGTAATTGAATGGCTTCCCCAATTTCATGACCGATAGTGAACACCGGGTCTAATGAAGTCATGGGCTCCTGGAAGATCATAGATATTTTCTTCCCTCTCATCTTTCTAATTTCTTTATCATCTAATTTTAAGAGGTCCTTGCCTTCGAAATATATTTCTCCCCCTACAATCTTTCCCGGCGGATGAGGAATTAATCTCATGATCGACAAGGCAGTGACACTCTTGCCGCTTCCGGATTCTCCTACAATTCCTAATGTCTCCCCCTGATTAATTTTAAAACTAACGCCATCTACAGCCTTTACTGTGCCTTCATGGGTAAAAAAGTGAGTTTTTAAATTTTTTATTTCCAGTAATGTTTTCATATCTT
>JBAUBA010000408.1:0-1690 GCA_049676265.1 Atribacterota bacterium | reverse complement strand
ACTACAGAGCAAATAGAAGAAGCTATAAATGCAGGAGTAAAAATAATTGGTGAAAACAGAGTCCAGGATGCTAAAAAAAAATATCAAATTTTTACTGCCGATGTAGAGTGGCATCTTATAGGACATCTGCAGACTAATAAGGCAAAATACGCTGTAGAAATATTTAATTGTATTCACTCTGTAGATAGTATAAAATTAACCCAAGAAATAGATAAGCGTTCTTTGCAATTTGGGAAGATAATGGATGTTTTAGTTGAGGTGAATGTTTCCGGGGAAGAAACTAAATATGGGATTAAATCGGAAGAAGTAGAGACTTTTCTAAAAGAAATTTCTGAATTTCCCAGAATAAGGATCAGAGGCTTAATGACTATTGCCCCAATAGTAGAAGACAAAGAAGAAGTACGGCCATATTTCAGGAAACTCAGGGAATTATCCGAAAAAATAAAGAGTAAAAATATAGAAAATATTAAAATGGACTATCTTTCCATGGGTATGACTGAAGATTTTGAGATAGCCATTGAAGAAGGTGCTAATATGGTTAGAATCGGCAGGGGAATATTCGGGTTTCATTAACCATTAATTTAAACGAAAAGGATAAATTAATAAAAGCGGAAGGAAAATATTATCTATGTTTTTACTGATTCAAATAATTAACACAGTTTTCAGACTTTACAGTTATTTAATTTTAGCGAGGATATTTTTAACCTGGATACCTGTAGACCCCCATAACCCTGTGGTGCAATTTATTTATAGAGTTACAGAACCTATTTTAGCACCCTTCAGGGTTATATTGCCTTTAGGAGGCATGGGTTTAGATCTTTCTCCGATAATTGTCTTTTTTTTACTGAATTTGCTTCAGAGAGCAATAATTAATATACTTGTAAGTATAGCTATTTGAACAATATAAAATAAATCTAATAGAAATATTAAATTAGGGAGGATATTTGAATGAGAATTACACCAATGGACATTGAACAACAAGAATTTTCCAGGTCATTCAGGGGTTACAACGAAGAAGAAGTAGATGATTTCTTAGATAAGATAGTGAAAGACTACGAAGAATTAATCAATGAAAACGTAAGACTTAATGAAGAAATAGAAAAGATGCAAGAAAAATTAAAAGAGTTTGGCGAGATTGAAGAATCTTTGAGAAGCGCTTTACTAAATGCCCAAAAGTCTGCCGAAGAAATGAAGGGCAGGGTAGAAAGTGAAGCAAAAATAATCATAGAAAAAGCAGAGATGGACGCTAATACGTTAAAACAACAGATCTTACAAAGAGAAGATCTGGCGAAAAATGGAATCGATAACCTGCGGAGATATAAGTTTACATTTAAAGAAAAGTTTAAATCAATGTTGAACTTATACTTAAAGATGATTGAAAATGAGGAATTTGAGGAAGAAGGAAATTACGAGGTTAAAGAAGAAAATATTTCTAAAGAAAAGGTAAGGAAAGAAGTTTCCGAAGAGAAAGTAAAAAAAAGAGTTTCTGAAGAAAAAATAGGTGAATTAGAAGGATTCGCCGTAAAAAAAGATTATAAAATTGAAGAATCAGAAGATGAGTAATGATATCAATGATTGTTTTAAAATTACGGGGAATGATGTTAAAATGAAAGTTAAAATTGTTCCCGGTTCATCCAAGAATAAAATTATCGGAGCATATAATAACGCTTTAAAAATTTCTATCGCCGCC
>JBAUBA010000407.1:0-2347 GCA_049676265.1 Atribacterota bacterium | reverse complement strand
GTTACCGATTGAAAAATAGAACCATATATTTTCTCAGGGAAACTCAAATTTCCCAGGGTGGAAGGATTATTAGATTCTATAAAGAATATAATAATAAAACTGATTAGAATAAGTATAAGACTTATTTTTAAGGCCAATTTGGCATGTAAAGAGAGAGTCCCGTTTTTTCCGTATTGAAAAAGTTCTAATAAAACTAAAAATCCGATTCCTCCTAATACAATTAAAATTGTAAAAGTAAGATTTATAACTAAATCTCCTTTGTAGCGCATTATGCTATCTGAAAAGAGAGAGAATCCGGCATTGCAAAAGGCGGAGATAGAATGAAAGACAGCCAGGTACAAGGCTTGTAGTGGTGAATAGATCCTCTGCCAATAAAAGAATAGGATAGTTGCCCCTATAACTTCGATAACCGCCGTAAATATTAAAATATATTTAGCTAAACGGACTAACCCTCCTATAGAAAATTGGTTTAAGGATTCCTGCATTATCAATCTTTGTCTTAAAGAGATTTTCTTCCCCACTAAAAAGGCAAACATTGTAGACATAGTCATTATCCCTAATCCACCGCATTGCAAGAGAATCAGGATAACCAATTGTCCAAAAGTAGAAAAATCTTTTCCGGTATCCAACACAATCAATCCGGTAACACAGGTGGCGGAAGTGGCAGTGAAAAGGGCATTGATGAAACCTATACTCTTCCCTATACTGGAAGCTGCGGGAAGATTAAGAAGTATAGTACCTACAGCAATTGCCGAAAGAAATCCTAATGCTAATACCTGAGGTGGCGATAGTTTTTTTTCTTTAGAATTTCCAATAAATGTTATGGCGCTTTACCTCGTTTTTAAAATTTAGCTCTTAGTTTGGTTATTTGATTATATAGAAATTTCCTTTTTTCGTAAACCTTATTCGTATCTCGTATCTTGTACTTTAGCGTAGAGCGTAGAGCGTAGAGCGTGTAGGGGTTCAATTCATCGAGCCCGCGTAAAAAATACCAAATAACACGGAGCGGATAAATCCGCCCCCTACATAAGAAAATACATTTTTTATCATTGCGAGGAAGTGAAACGACCGAAGCAATCTCAAACGGGGATTGCCACGCTCTGATAAATCAGAGCTCGTAATGACAGAGAACACAATAAATCAACAACTAACGAATTAAAATCTGAAAACTGTAATCTTGTATTTTGTATTTTCCCTACAATTATTACCCGCATCTATACGCTAAACGCTATACGCTCCACGCTAGTTTTATTATTTTCTCCAAAATTCCGGAACTACCAGAATCAGAACAGTATATATTTCCAATCGACCCAATAACATACAGAGGGTTAAGACAATTTTCCCTAAAGGTGGAATAAAGGCATAAGTCTGACTCGGTCCCACCAGACCAAGACCTGGTCCTACATTTCCTAAAGTAGCGGCAACTGATGCCATGGCACTGACTATATCCAGTCCCAATATAGTCATTACAAAAGAGGAGATAACAAAAATACAGATATAAAGAAAGAAAAATCCGGTAATATTACGCATCACATCTTCAGAGACTACTTTATCTCCTAATCTAATCGGAAATACCGCGTGAGGATGAATCAATTTACGAAATTCTCTCTGGGCCTGTTTCATAAGGAGGAGGACCCGAATATTTTTAATAGCTCCACCGGTTGAACCGGCACAACCGCCTATGAACATTAAAATAAGTAAAATACTTTTAGAAAATGCCGGCCAGGTATCATAATCAGCAGTTACGAACCCGGTAGTAGTGACTATAGATACTACCTGGAAGGAAGCATATCTTAGAGCAGTAAAGATTGAGTTATAAATCGTCACTCTTAGTTCGGTGGTAACAGCCAGGACAGCAATCAGAACCACGCCTCCGTAAAAAAGGAATTCTTTATCTTTGAATAAGCTTTTTATATTTCCATGAAGGGTTTGATAATGTAAGGTGAAATTTGCTCCGGCTACAAACATAAAAAAAATGATAATAATTTCAAAGACCGGATTATTGTAAGCACCTGTACTTAGGTTTTTAGGGTTGAAACCTCCCGTGGCCATAGTTCCAAACATATTAGTAAGGGCGTCAAATAAAGACATTCCGGTAAAATATAAGCATCCAACCTGTAAAGCAGATATGATGATATAGACTTGCCATAAAAGTTTAGCACTTTCTTTAATTCTTGGTGTTAATCTATCTTTTTCAGGTCCGGGTACTTCTGATTTAAATAATTGCATTCCTCCTGCTCCTAAGGCCGGAAGTATAGCTACTACCAGTACTATGATTCCCATACCGCCCAACCATTGTATAAAATCCCGCCAGAAAAGAATGGAATAAGGATTTCCCTCAATAGGG
>JBAUBA010000406.1:0-2341 GCA_049676265.1 Atribacterota bacterium | reverse complement strand
GATTGGAAGGAATTAAGAACTCAAAAAGTCATGTCAATAAACATTTAGGAAAGATTGATAAAAAATATAAAAATAGGGTTATTGAATTAAAAAAGGAACACCCTCTATGGGGTCGTCGAACCATCTGATGGGAATAACTATTTATAATAAGTTCATAATCCCCTTCTAACTGCACTGGTATTTCTTTCATTTTATCTCCAGGTAAAATATTGATTTCGCTATTATCTTCAAGTATAAGCCTTGGGTATATTAATGTGTTAGTGAAAACTTTGGTGTGGTAATTAGAAAAAATAATTATCCTTATTATTTTTTCTCAACTAGCTAACCAGGTAACTAACTAACCAACAAGGGATGTAATGTATAACATGTGATAAGTAACTGTTTTTGTAATTTCTGTAATTTAATCTTATTACTCATTACACATTACTTGTTACTGTATTTTATACTCGATACTAATTAATATTATTTATATTATCACATTACACATTGTAATCACTATATAATAATACAACAATTCTAAAAATAAACATTTATTGCCTGCCTTCTTTAAAATTAATTTAACCTGAGAACAAATCATAAAAAAAATTTATAAAAAATTTTTTAAAAAATACTTGACAGATAAAATTTAATCATTTATAATTGCTAATAGCAAATATTGTTAATAGCACAGAGGTTGATAATGAGATGGATAAAAATTTAGTAGACCTAATAATCGAATTGAAGAAAGGCTGCATGGAAGATGAGGAACATATTCGAACCATATGCAATATTTCTTTTGCAGAATACAAAGGAATTATGGGAATTGATATAGAAGAAAGTATAACCTGTAACGCTTTATCCCAAAAAATGGGTTTGTCCCCTTCCAGAGGGAGCCGAATAATAGATAACTTAGTTAGAAAAGGATATCTATTGAGAATGGAAAATCCTGAAGACAGGAGATCTTTTGTTCTATCTCTTTCCTCTAAAGGAGCTGAAATTAAAAAACAGATCGAACAGGAAAGAAATAATTGCGAATATAGATTCAGAAAAAACCTCTCTGCAGGAGAAGTAGAATTAATAAAAAAAGGACTAGAATTAATTGCTAAGGTTTTTAATCAAAAATATCAATAACGTAAATTTAAATAAGAAAGGAGGAAAGAATCGATGGAAAATAATAAATCATTAGAAGTAGAAGTAAACGGAAACAACTTTCAACAGGAAGTTTTAGAATCTTCTGTCCCGGTGTTGGTGGATTTTTGGGCACCCTGGTGTATGCCTTGCCGGATGTTAACCCCAACTGTTGAAAAATTAGCAGAAGAAAACGAGGGCAAACTTAAAGTATGTAAATTGAATACCGATGAGAACCAGAATATTGCGGCTCAATACGGCATCCAGGGAATACCTACTTTAATAGTCTTTAAGGAAGGCAAGGAAGTTGGCCGTACTGTAGGAGTAATGTCCAAAGAAAAGTTACAAGAAAAACTTGACCCTATTCTTTAATTTACTTACCCCAACCCAGCTAAGGAAGTGAAAATACTTTGATCCTTAGCTTTTATCAAGGGGCGTATTGCAATACGCCCCTACTTAAATAATTTTATTTTTCGTTTCCCTTTTTACCCTTCCTCTCGGTAATTATCATATTTAAATCTAATACACCTTTCTGTATCTCAATCAATTTATTTTTAATATTATTTATATTTAATTCTTTATTATCAGCACTACCTTTGGTCTCATATTCCAATCTTGGTAATATTAGCCCAAAGGTTGATTTTAATTTTTCAACGCTCCCCTCTATCTCTCGAAGCTCTTTACTTCTTCTATCTATCTCTAATCTTCCGCCAGGCAAAACTTTTTCCCCTTCAATAGATAAAGTTTCTCCTAATTCCGGGATATGGGTCTTAATTTTTAATTCTTCTTCAATCTTTCTGGAAACCTCTTCGGTTGCCTCCTCTTCTCCATGAACCACAAATATTTTTTGGGGTTGATTTTTAAAACCTTTTATCCACCACATTATCCCTTCTTTGTCGGCATGTCCCGAAAAACCTTCCAAAGAATGTATTTCGGCATTTACCTGAATTTCTTCCCCAAATATTTTAACTACTTTCTCGCCTTCTTTTATCTTTCTACCCAGAGTCCCCTCTGCCTGGTAACCAACAAATACGATACTGGATTCTTTTCTCCACAAATTATGTTTCAGGTGATGTTTTATTCTGCCGGCAGTACACATTCCGCTGGCCGAAATGATTACTTTACTTTCTTTAGAAAAATTTATCTGCTTAGATTCTTCTGTGGTACGCGTAAACTTTAAATTACGAAAATCCAAAGGGTTATTCCCTATATTTATAAGTTTTAAGGTGTCTTC
>JBAUBA010000405.1:0-8842 GCA_049676265.1 Atribacterota bacterium | reverse complement strand
AAAGTAAAGAAAAGTGCTTAACCATACCATTCTTTAAGTTTATCAATAATTTCATTAGTTATCCAATCAGGAGTAGAGGCACCACTGGTAATTCCAACTTTGTCTTTAGGATGAAACCATTTATATTGTAGCTGGTTTTTAGTTTCAATATGATAAGTCTTTACTCCCTGATTCTTACTTATTACTGCTAATCGGGTTGTATTAGCGCTTTCCTTTCCTCCAATCACCAACATCACATCTACTTCATTTGCCAAACCAAGCACGCTCTTTTGTCTTTCCTTGGTAGATTTACATATTGTATTAAATATTCTTAATTCCTCGGTTCTGTTTAACAGGGCAGATGCTAATTTATAGAAATCATAAATATTTTTGGTGGTTTGAGATATAAACCCAATTTTTTTCTTTATGGTTATTTTTTCTGCATCGGGAATTGAATTTATCACTAAAGCATTATTTTTAACCGTATCCAATAAACTTAGTACTTCGGGATGTTTTTTATCTCCATAGATAACTATAAAATAATCCTTTTCGTATAAATAGTGTGCAATCATTTGAACTTTTTTAACATATGGACAGGTGGTGTCAACTACCGATAATTTTTTTTGATATGCTTTTTTAAGCATTGTGGGAGAAATACCGTGCGCCCTGGTTATAATCGTGCTTTCTTCGGGAACTTCATCTAAACTATCTATTACCTTTACTCCCTCTTTTGCAAAATATTCTATAACTTGAGGATTATTTATTATTGAACCTAACATATATAGGTTATCTTTTTTTTCTTTTAGAGTATCTTGGGCTAAGCTTACAGATTTTTTAACTCCAAAACAAAATCCCATTTTTTTAGATAATATTATTTTCAATTTGTTTTTCCCCTGCATTTTCTTTGCTTTTTTATTATCCTTAAAATCTCATTTTTAACTTCCTCAATGCTTTTTTCAGTAGAATCTATAAGAATAGCATCTTTTGCTTTAATCAAAGGAGCATATTTTCTCTTGCTGTCGATTTCATCCCTCTGTACTATCTGTTTCTTTACTTCTTCATAATCTACATTGTAACCTTTATCTATAAGTTCTTTATACCTCCTCCTAATTCTTTCCTCCTCAGAAGCGGTAAAATATAATTTTATATCTGCCTTCGGTAAAATTACCGAACCTATATCTCTGCCTTCCATGACAATATTCCCTTTTTCAGCTAATTTTCTCTGTAGATAAATTAACTGTTTTCTAATTTTGGGTAGTCTGGCTATCTGAGAAACATTTCGATCAATTTTGGGATTTCGTATTTCCTCAGTCACATCTTCTCCATCAACAAAGATGTGGTAATAATCTTTCGTGCTATTAGTATTCTCTCCTTCTATTATTATACAGGTATTTGAAACTAGATCGGAAATCATATTTTCATCGTTTTTGTTAATATTATTTTTTAAAACTTTCCAGGTTATTGCCCGGTAAATTGCTCCTGTGTCAATATATAAAAATCCTAATTCACGGGCAATTAATTTACCCATAGTACTTTTACCCACAGCAGCCGGTCCATCTATGGCGATTATTAAACCATTTTTTTCCATAAAATTATCAATTCTCCAATATGTTAATTCACCGATTAGCAAATGCACCAAATTACCAATTGACCAATTGGCCAATGCACCGATTGACCGATTAATTTAGTATTTAACTCATATTGCGTATCTTGTAAAATAAATCAGAATTCAGAAATAGGGCAATAATAGATCGTGCCCAAAGTAGGACAGGCGTCTCGCCTGTCTATTAACTCCGCAATTAGGCGATTTTTATTTAGCAATTTACCAATCGGATAATTATAGGAAGGTATCTTGCAATAAGCCTCTACTTCTTTGCTAAAACTTGAAAGCCGTAACTTACAACTTACATCTTTAATTGGGCAATTGGTAAATTGGTAAATTGGTAAATTGGTAAATTGGTAAATTTAGTAACTATATGCTATAGCTATTTTATTTTTTTCAGACTTTTAATTTCTTCTTTATTTAAATACCTGTATTCTCCCGGTTTCACGCCCTTTAAGGAAATGGGACCTGTCTGAATTCTTCTCAGTTTTAAGACAAAATGCCCAATATATTCAGCCATTTTTCTAATCTGTCTTTTCTTTCCTTCTTTTATTTTTACTTTTAATATAGCATTTCCGTTAACAGTTTTTAGTAAGTAAATATTGCAGGGAGATATTTTATAATTATTTTTTAAAGTTACTCCCTTTGATAATGTTTTTAATTTTTCAGAAGAAGGAATTCCCTTCACTTTAACAATGTAAACCTTTTCTACTTCTTTTGCTGGATGAGTCAAAGCATAGGCTAATTCACCGTCATTAGTAAGAATTAATAGTCCTTCCGAATTAAAATCTAACCGGCCAACCGGGAATACTCTTTCTTTTACCCCTTTTAATAAATCTAAAACAGTCGGCCTGCCAAAAGGGTCAGATAAAGAAGTCAAATAACCTTTAGGCTTATTTAGCAATATATAATAATAATGCTTAGTCTCTTTATATTTTACTAATTTATCATCAACTTTAATAATATCTTTTTGAGGATCAACCTTAGTTCCCAACTCAGTAACGACAAAGTTATTTACCTCTACTCGACCCTGAAGGATAAGTTCTTCACATTTTCTCCGGGAAGCAATCCCTGCTCCCGCCAAATATTTTTGCAATCTTTCAATCATGTTATTTAATCCCTATTTCGCTTAATTTGGGAAGATCGTTAATTTTTTTTAAGCCAAAATGTATTAAAAAAAAGTCCGTAACTTTGTAAAGCAAAGGATTTCCAGGTGCTTTCTTTCTCCCGCTAATTTTTACAAATTTGTGCTTTAGTAAATTAAATAAAACCCCTGTGCAACTTACTCCCCTTATCTTTTCAATTTCTAAACGTGTTACCGGTTGATTGTAGGCAATAATAGCCAGTGTTTCAAGGGCTGCTTTAGAAATTTGATGCTTTCTTTTATTTTCTAAGATTTTTTTTACCCAGACAGAGTACTGGGGCTTGGTTCCCAGTTTATACCCACCGGCAATTTCATATATTTTAAATGGCCTACCATCATCGTTATATTTTGAGATTAATTCATTAATAATCGGTCTACTTCTTTTTTTCTCAAGATCGGTAATCTCTTTTATCTTGTCAAGAGTTAATGGATTATTATATACCAGCAATAAGCATTCTATTATATTGCTCCATTTTGAATTGTTTCTTGATTTTTCTTTAACTTTAAAGCATCTCCTTTCAAATTGAACATTATCCTATCAAAGTTTTTCTTCTGATAGCATCTTATCTTTCTTAAATATATAAGTTCTAATAAAGAAAGAAAAATAACAATAATTTCTAACTTACTCTGAGCCCTTTCCATGAAATAATCGAAAGATAATCCTTCTTTACTGCCCTTCAACAGATTAATTATTTCTTTCATCTTGGAAGCGGTAGTAAAAGTCCTTTTTTTAAAGGGTATAAAATCTTCTTTCTTTGTATTCTGTAATACTTTATCCAAAGAAATTAAAAGATCTGCTAAATCAACTTTCTGAATTTCTACACCATCTTCTTTATCATTGTTTTCTATCGCCGGAAAATAGATATTATTTTGGGTCCCTTCCCTTTCCTTTAAATATTTGACCACTTTTTGAAATTTATCATATTCCTGAAGATATGCCTCTTTTTCTTTTGAAATCATAAAATCATTATATTCATCATCTTCCTCTTCATTGGTTTTAACTTCCAGTTTAGGAAGAAGACTTTCTGATTTTATTTTTAATATTAGCGCTATTTCAGCAATGGTTTTACCGGTAATGCTCAGATCAATAGTACTCTTGTTTTGAATAACATATTTTAAATATTGATCTATTATTTCATTAATGGGTACCTGTTCAATATCTATGATGTCTTCTTTTATATTTCTCAATAATTCGTCTACAGAACTAGCTAAATTATTAATATTTATCTTAAAACCAACATCTTTATCATTCATAATACAAATTCATGGCTTTTTTTGCTTCATCGAGAGTCTGTTTAGCTGTTTGCCTTGCCTTTTTACTCCCTTCGATTACAATTTCTCTAATTATTTTTGGATTTTTTTCATAATATCTTCTTTTTTCCCTAAAACCCTCAAACTTGTTTACTAAGGCCTGTGCCAACTTCTCTTTACATTCTACGCATCCCAATTTTCCTGATTTACACCCGGCAGATATTTCGTCAGTTTTTTGCGGATTAAACATCTCCTGATAAGTAAACACAATACAAATATCCGGATGTCCCGGATCATTCAACCTTATTTTTTGGGTGTCAGTTATCATTGTTTTCACTTTTGCTTTAATTTTATCCGGAGAATCGGATATGGAAATAGTATTTCCTAAGCTTTTACTCATTCTTTTTCCGTCAGTTCCCGGCACACGTGGAATCTTGGTCAATTTTACCTGAGGTAAAGGAAAAATATTCTTATAAAGATTGTTAAATCTCCGGGCTATTTCCCGAGTTATCTCTATGTGGTGTACCTGATCTTCTCCCACTGGTACCGCATTCGCTTTGTAGATCAATATATCTGTAGCCATTAGAACCGGGTATCCCAAAAGACCATAACTAATATTGTCTTTCAATCCTAAATCTCGTACCTGTTCCTTTAATACCGGATTTCTTTCTAACCAGGGCAAGGGAGTAATCATGGAAAAAAGTAGGTGTAATTCTGCATGTTCCGGGACATAAGATTGTATCAATACAGTGCTTCTTTCGGGGTCAATACCTGCGCTAAACCAATCTATAAGCATTTCCTTAGTATTTTTATTTAAATCTTCAGTTTTATCATAACCAGTAGTTAGAGCGTGTAAATCTACTACTCCAAAAAAACACTTATATTCTTCCTGAAGTTTTACCCAATTTTCTAAGGCACCTAAGTAATTTCCCAAGTGTAATTTGCCGGTAGGACGCATTCCACTAAAAATTATTTCTGCCATTTAAAGTACTCCTCTCTTGTTTTTATTATTGAAATATGTCATCTGTTAATTCATCGATTCTCCGATTCACCAATTAATCAATTCTCCAATTCACCAATTGACCGATTAAATTAGTTACCCAGTTACCCTGTTTCCCAGTTTACCAGTTAAAATAGTTGATAGTTACTGGTTTTTAGTTTTTAGTTGTTGGTTTTTAGATAAAGAAATCAGTTTACGATTTTCGGTTTTCTTAACCAACTATCCGATTGTATATGCTACTCGCTATTTTTCTTAACGCAATACGCGATACGCGATACTAATTTTAAACTAAAAAACGAAATAGAAAAAATACAATAGGAAATAATACCTTTCCAATTATACCACTTAATACCAAGATTAATAAGAAAATTGGCCCATAAGGTTCTAACTTCGCAAATTTATAGGCCTGAGGATAAGGCAAAAGACCCAACAGTATTTTAGACCCATCTAAAGGCGGAACAGGAATTAGATTAAATATAGCCAGCGCTACATTTATGATTACCCCTGTCTGTAGAAATATTAACCATCCTCTTAGCACAGTTATCGATATATTAAAAAAAGAGCTGCTTTGTGCCATGGTAATTTGCCCGACAAGAGAATAACTTAACCTTAATACAAGGGCAAATATTACTGCAATTACTACATTGGCAATAGGCCCAGCCAATGAAACATATATCATATCTCTTTTAGGATGCTTCAATCTGTTAAAGTTTACCGGGACTGGTTTTGCCCACCCAAATCGGAATAAAAGCAGCATCAAAGTCCCTATAGGGTCAAGATGAGCCAAAGGATTCAAGGTAAGCCTTCCCGCTTCTGCTGCCGTTGGATCACCCAATTTATAAGCCATCCTACCATGCCAGTACTCATGAAAAGTAATAGCAATCAAAACAGCCGGTATGCTCCAGACGATTTCGAATACATTGTCCAACATTTTTTTATTTCTTATTCCTTTCTTTTATAATATTTTTTACAAATCTAATTTCATCTTTTTTGTTTTTTTCCTCTCCATCCAACTGAGCGCAAAGCAATTTATTTAAAATCTGCGAATAGATCGGACCGGGTTTAATCTGTAGTTCTTTTAGTTCCTTTCCTGAAATATATAGAATTTCTTTTTTATATTTTATCAAATAATCAACTATCCTTTCTTTTGCAATATCATTATTGCTTTCCATCATAGCTAAAAATAATACTTCATTAGACAAACCTTTTAATTTTTTATAGATATTACTTGGTGATATTTCATCTTTTTGAGATATAAATATTATAATTTGGTTTAGATTCAAATAAACATAGTTTATATTGTCTAAATGTTTTTGCTTAAATATTATTCTTTTGAAAATTCTCTGCACTTGATTTTTTTCTATATTTTTGATCAGGCAACAAAAATATATCATCCACAGTTGTATTTTCTCATCAGGCATATTACATTTCCAAAATTTATAATTATCCTTTACCTTATTTAATCTTTTAACTGTTTCTTCATTTAACTCAACTTCCGGAAGAATATACTTCGATGCTCCTAATTTTTCCATTCTTTTTAAAGATTTTAACGGATTTTCTTCTTTTAATATTAGAAATAATTCTTCAGTGATTCTTTTTTTCCTTAATCTGGAAAGTAATCTATCATCAATAGCTTTTTTCAGAAAATCTTCTGTTGTTCTGTCCATTTTAAAATTATATCTCTGTTCAAATCTTATTGCTCGTATAATTCGCGCCGGGTCTTCAACAAAACTCAAATTATATAAAACCCTGATTATGCCTTTACGTAAATCTTTCTGCCCACCAAAAAAGTCGATTAATTTTCCAAATAATTTTTCGTTTAACTGGATAGCCATGGCATTTATAGTAAAATCTCTTCTGTATAAATCTTTTTTAATTGAACTTAGCTCAACCTTAGGAAAGGCCGCGGGGTATTCATAATATTCTCGTCGGGCAGTTGCCACATCTATTTTAAAACCATCCGCTAAAATTACTATTGCGGTTCCAAATTTTTCGTGGCTTCTAACTCTTCCTCTCAATTCTTTGCCTAACTCTCGGGCAAATTTTATTCCTTCTCCTTCAACCACAATGTCAAGATCATAATTCTTAATTCCTAAAAAGAGGTCTCTTACAAATCCACCTACCATAAAAACTGGAAAATTTAATCTATCACCTATTTCCCCAATTTTACTCAGGACATTTTTAACTCTTTTAGGAAATATTTTTTCTATTAACTCTATCTGTCTCTTCCTCTCCATCTTCCTGTTGGTCTCAACATAAATTGAAAATGACCTTTTAGGAATGTGACCCTCTCCATACAAATTTCTTATTAAATCTGTTCTGGTAATAATTCCTACCAACTTATCTTCTTGGTTAACAACTACTATTCTTCCGATATCGTGATCGATCATTAATTCTTGAATTTCCGTTAAAGGGGTATTCAATTTTACTTTAACTACCTGATCGGACATATATTTACTTACCAGCTCTTTTCCAAGTCCATGCTGTTTGGCCTTATTTACTTCCTGCATTGTTATAATGCCCTTTAATTCTCCCTCTTCTACTACCGGAATCCCGTTATGCCCGTATCTCAATAATATTTTTTTTGTCTCTTCAATAGAAGTTGAAGTATCCACGATCTTAACCGGTGAAGACATAATATCTTTCGCTACACTTCCTACCTTTACTTTTCTTTCTAAGATTCTGATAAGTTTTTTCTCTAATTCATCAAGGGATAAATCTTTTACTACTGCCGAAGCTGCCTGAAAATGACCTCCCCCTCCTAACTCTTTTAGAATTTCATCAACGTCAACAGAGTTTGTTCTACTTCTTCCAACTATATATATTCGGTCTGCCATTTTTACTATAGTAAAAAAAACATCGCTATTTTCTATTTCTATTAATTTATGAGTAAGAAGAGCCAGCCCTTCTGTGTAATTTTTTACTTCTGCCTTAGCCATATTAATGCGCACACCCTTGCAAAAGATTTCTTTAGCAGAAAGTAGTAATTTATTTAATAATTTTTTTTGAGCTATGCTCAGGCCGATATTTATAAAATTTGCTACGACTTTTAAGTTTATACCTTTTTCAAACAAATAAGAAATGCTATTTATATCATCAATCGTAGTAGTTGAAAAAGTAAGGGAGCCGGTATCTTCATAAATTCCTAAGGCAAAGAGAGTTGCATCGATAGGACTAATTTCTAAATTCATTTTCTTTATTTTTTTCAATATTATGGTGGTAGTTGCCCCTACTTCTTCTATTACATTAATATCCCCTTTAATATCGTCCGCAGTGGAGGGGTGATGATCATAGATATGAATTTCCAAATCTCTCTTACTTATTACATTAGCAAATGGGCCAATCCGTCTTTTTATTCTAGTATCAACTATTATCAATTTAGTAATTTCTTCTATTTTAATTTTCTTAAAAGGAGTTATTTCTATCAAATCGCCATACATAGAGATAAATTTTTTTACATTTCTCTCTATGGATCCGGTAAACACTAAAAAAGCGTCTTTATATATTTTTTTAGCTGCTACCATGGCAGCTAAAGAATCAAAATCAGTACTTTGATGACTAATAATTACTTCCAACTGATTACCCTCTTTTTTTGAATTTATTCATTTAAAATTATAACATAAATAGACGCAAGATAGTATATAGTAAGAAAAAGCGTGGAGCGTTTAGGATTAGTTAGCTAGTTAGTTGGTTACATGGTTAATTGGTTAAGAAAAGAAGAAGTCAGAATTCAGGAGCCAATTTCGTATCGCGCAAAGAATAAGTTAGTTGGTTACATGGTTAGCTAGAAAAATGTAAGGAAGAAAAATAGGGGTGTATTTTAAATACCTGGTGACAGAGGTAGGGGCACGATGCATCGTGCCCC
>JBAUBA010000404.1:0-1693 GCA_049676265.1 Atribacterota bacterium | reverse complement strand
AGACTTTTTTTAGAAAATCAACAGTTTTTTCGGCATCATGGGAAGCTAGTTCCCACCAGACAATCGAATTTGCTTTCATCAAATTATCACTCCTTTATTAAATTTTTAATTCTAAAACCTGTCAGGGAACGGTCCTCTGGCAGGTTTTTAATACAGAAAAATTATCGATTATTTTTTCTATAATTTTGTTTTCCTGTCAATTTCTTGGATAAAATCACTCTTACAGTTGGTATAATTTTCCACATCGTAAGTATATTTATTTGCTAATTCTTCTTTTAATCTTGAATATTCCCGGGCTTTATCCGGGTGAGCAATCAAATATTCTTTAAACTTGATATGTCTTTCAATTTCTTCATTACCCACTTGAAATATATGAATATGATGGGTTCTCTTGTCTCCTCCCTTTCTAAAAAATCTTCTTTTTGGAATCCCATATTCACCCATCACTTCATATCCTAATTCTTTCATTTTATGATTATACTGATCCACTCCTTCAATATCTTTTACTTCAACAAGTATATCAATGACAGGTTTTGCTTTAATTCCGGTTATAGCGGTGCTTCCTATATGATGAATGTCAATTATAATATCACTTAAAATATTTTTAACCTTCCCTGATTCTTCTTTGTACATTTCTTTCCAATTTGGATTATAAAAAACTACTTCTACTCTTCTTTTATCTGTTTTTGAGATATTACTTTTATTCTTCAATTATATAATCCTCTTATCAAAATCAGCGAAATTTATCCTTCATTATTTATCATGACAGGGGATAACGGTACTTTGTCACAAGTATATCACATGATAATTCTACTTTATTTCGCATAAAAAGCTTTATTTATAAGGCTTAATGCAAATCAACATAGGATAAGATTCTCCTTCTGTAAAGGTAGAGTGTGTAAATTTCACCTGCTTTACATCGAATCCTGTTGCCTTTAAAAGTGCGAGCCAGGTTTCCAGTTTGAAAATACCACAAAGATGCCGGTCTGTATAAACTTCGAGTTTGCCTCCTACGCGAATCAAATAGATAAATATGGCTTCATAGTTGGTATCGGCAGGGTCGGGGTCATAGTAGTTCTCGATAAATGTAATCTCCACATCACCTTGAGAATGAGTTGAGAACGTTGTATTGTTTTGCTTAAATTGTCCTGCAATTTGTTCCACCAAAGTTAAGAAGATACCGCCAGGTTTTAAATGTTCGTATGCAGTAATAAATGTTTTTTGGAAATTCTCTATAGTCTTTATATAACCGATAGAATCAAGAATCGTGATTGCATCGAATCTTTCTTCCAGCCGTATAGTTCGCATATCACCATACTTATAGTCCACCTCTGGGTTGAGCTTTTTGGCAAGACTTAGCATATCTTCACTAATATCAACAGATGTTACCTTAAAATGTTTTTTGAAAGTATAATCATTGTGACCCCCGCCACAACCGAGATGAAGTAATGTTTTTACCTCAATTGTTGAATGTTCTCTAATTAACTTACTAAAAAACTCTGTTTCTTCCATGTAATCCTCTACGGGGCTAATTATCGGCCATGTCCAGGCAAGATCACCATATAATCGCCGTTCATCATTTCCAGATAATATTTTCATTTTTTATCCCCCTTACCTAATAATAATTATATCTTAATTAATTTATAATTCTACAAAATATTTAAAAATCCTCTTTTTATAAAAATAAATATTT
>JBAUBA010000403.1:0-7123 GCA_049676265.1 Atribacterota bacterium | reverse complement strand
CCGAAGACTGGTAAAAAAATAGCACCGGAAGAAGTTAAACACGAATTCTATCCCGATAAGGTGGCCAGGATAAAAGAAGAAAATTTTATCTATGAATTTTTTGAAGCAATAGATCGGGGAGATGTTGAACAAATATTTTCTATGATGGATGAAAACCTCGCTGGAAATGAAAATATGCAGGAGATGTGGAAAGCTAATTTTTCCAGTTTAGACAAGATTAAAGTGATTTGGCTCTATCCTGAGGAAGAACGAAAATGGCATAATAAACAGCCTCTATATAAAGTAAATATTTTTTTAAAATCTAAACCGGGTTCTCCCTATTACGGTTGGGAGGAGGGTGAAAATACTCGCTGGATAACTGTTACAACTAATGAAGACAACCGAAAAATAGTATCTATTGCTACCGGTCCTTAAAAATGAATTATTATTAATATAATGTAAAAAATCATATTTCACATTAGATAATTCTTGATGGTACATAATCGTCGCATAGATAAAATAATGCAAATATATATTCAAAGAAGATGGAAAGGGAGTATAAAAAATATGAAGCTAACCCGTATTTTTTTAATTATTTTAGTTTTTATTTTAGTATTAAATCCGGGATTGTTAGTAGCAGCAAATGAGGGCGAAATAATTACTGAGGAAGCAGGGCAGGTGCATATTAATTATATAGATAATGCTATTCTTCAGCCATTTTTAGGGACAGATACAGTTAATCGAGCATTAATTTATGGAGATTATTTACCTCTCTATATGTCTGAGCCTGCTCAATTTGTACCTTACCCAACTTCTACGCCTCCTTATAAAAATTTATGGCATTCAGCACAGGAAGTAATAAATGCTGCCAATAATACCAATGATCCATTACATGCACAAGCATTAAATTTACGTTCTTTTGCGGATGCAATTTTAGCTATGGAAGAAAAGGAAAATATAGTAAAAAATAATCTAGCTCAGCAGGATATCAATTTTGCTCTTAATCAGCAGAGTATTTATTTTTATGAATTTAACGGAATTCCTCCATCTTCCATCTGGCAATATAATCCAATAGAAAGCCTCCAAACTCCTTATCAGCCGAATTCTTTAATGCAACTAGATAACACTTTTATTGCGCCAATGAATCAATGGAATAGTGTCACTTATAATCCTTCCGAAGATTATATTGAAGAATTGGATGTATTATTGAATCCGGTGCCGGATATGAGTTTTTTAGATGAAGTTTTTAAACAAAGCGGTCCTTTAGGTGATTTGGCATCAGCTCTTGCTGATGTAGCTAATCCCTATACTTTTCTTCCAGCATTATTTATGTTAGGTATGGATATCTATTTGCAATCTCAAAAACAGATTGGTTTTCTTTATCCAACTGTTACTGGTTATCAAATATCTCCCTGTCCGGAATCAGGAATGATTACCATAAAAAATAATGACCAGCAGATGATTTACAATATTAGCGAAGGAGAAAGTGGTTCTATTACCAATATACCTTCCGGTGATTTCGGCACTTTCTTTGTTGATGCAGTGAACAGTTTTAGTGGAGGAATAAGGCCATCTGTATCCTTGATTAATGATGATTTATTAAATGGCGGCAGAGTTCAATATAACAATATATCTTCGGACCTAGATTATTCTTTAAATCTGGAAAGCCATGTTGGAGTAACGCAAAATAATCTTGAGCTTTGTGATACTGTAATATGTAAAATTCAAGGCTCTGGTCCTATAGTTATGATACCGTTTAAAATAGGCAGTTGGTTTAAATGTGACCAGGATCAAAAAGGGGATATTAAAAGCAAAACAACGATAGGTGTTCGTTTTAAAGATGATGATAAATACTATACTTATGATTTAGCTGATTGTGCTTTAAATAATATTAATAATAGTGTTAGTGCTAATCAAAACGGAATTTTGATGTGGAGTGGAGTCATTTCTATCTATGCAGAAGAATATGGGAAAAGTGAGATTGAAGAAATATATCTTGCTCTTAATTCAAGTGCAAAAAAGACTTCCGGATTAAATAAAGTGAATTGCTATACTTCTCTTTCTTTTTCGCCTTATTTTTTAAAGCCGATCATATCTTTACCTGATGATATAGAAACTTATCCTGGTGAAACCATTACTTTTCAGACAGAACTACTTGAAGCACTTACCGATGCCACGGTAGATATCAGTTGGCAAATTGGGAATACCGATATTGTTTTAGAAGGTTATGAATCCACTTATACCTTTGAACAACCGAGTATTTATGACATCCAAATGGTAGTTGATCCTCAAAGTCAACCTCAGACACCGACCACTCAGATTACCGCTGCTCAGGAATTTTGGAATACAGATGCCGGTAAAATGGTCTGGCCTTTTCAGGTAAATGTGTTACCACCGGTAGATCTGGAAGTGAGTTGGTCAATGCCTCCCTGTATTCCCTTAAATTCTAAGAATTATCCCGGACAAATATATTATCCAGGGAGAACGTCAATTTTTTCCTTTTATTTAACCAATAAGGGAAATAAGGATTTCATTTTTAATGAAAACAATCCCTCTTCTTTGCCCATAACCCTTTCTTTTTTTATTGATCGGGATGATAATCATACTTTTTCTCCTCAAGAATTAGTTTGGAGCAACCAAATTACTGCATTAGCTGCTCAATCAAGTGTTTTTTATAATTTAGAAAAGATTTTTTCTCTGGATAGGTTGGAAGGCGAATCGGTTGATGATGAGTTCATCTATGACCCAGGATTTCATCTGTGCAAATTGCAAGTTGATATATTGCCGGAAGAAGAAAATCAGGTTAATAATTCTATCCAAGCTTCGGTGGAATTTATATCATCTCCTGAATTAGATGCATTTGTTCCAGACTTCGCGGTAGAGAATGCCCGCTTTTCTGTTGATCAATATAAAAATTTTGAAGTAAGCTTTGATTTAGCAGAAAAGAGTGGGGATAGAGATATCATAAATAAGTGGAATTCTTATCATGAGGATAATCCCTATTTACCTAATTGGGGTCCAGTTTCTTATGAAGTAGAGTTGCGGAATATTAATGGTCATAGTCTTCTATATTCAGGAGAAGTAGGTAAGTTAAATTATCAAGAAGTAAAACCTATTCAGTTAGAAAGTTTAAATCTTAATTATATTCAAGCAGGAAGTTGTAGTGTAGTTTTAGTAGTTAATATACCTGGAGGTCTTACGGGTCTTCCGGAATCGGATTGGCAGAATAATTATAAATTTTTTGACTGGTTTACTTTAACAGATGATGCAACATCTCCCTGGTATACCAAAGGTGGAGATCGGGGTCATACCGGGTGGAAAAATATCGATCTTAAACCACCCCTAATTACCGACTTGATCATTGAGACTGATGGAGTTCCGGTAGACATGGTATGTAATTCCACTTATTTTTATGTGCTTACCAGTTCTGGTTCGATTGAAAAATACAATGCATCCGGAGAGCTGCAATATGTCGTGCCCGGATTTGATGGAACACCTCTTTTTTCTTCTGTCATGCTTCTTATTTATCCAGATACTGATAATGAAAAATTATTAGCTTTTTCAGATGATTATAAATTGGTAATGATTGATACCCAAACCGGGAATAAAATCTGGACAAGTAATCATATATTTACTGAAACAACCTATGGTTCCCGGCCAAGCCTCAGGGAATATGGTAGAACCCTTGATTTTGATGGACGTTACCTGATTGCAGGCTCGCCGCTGGTATTGTATCAATTTGATTTAAATATGAATGCACCGATTTTGCGGTGGGAGAAAGATAAAAAACGATATGGAGAAGCTTTTATAATAGGAAATAATATTTTTGCAGGTCAGTATCTTTATAGTTTAAACGGGGAAGAGGGGGAAGAGTTAGAATATTTCAAGTGGATGGATAATGAGGCAATACTCTATTTACGGAATTTATATACCGATAGAAATAAATATGATTATCTTTCCCAACAATTAACAGAAATGGAAAATCTTAAAAATCCAGGGAGTCTTTTTTCAAACAAAATACTATGTGGAAATAAAATGTTATGTGTGGATAGTCAAGGTAATGAACTTTGGACACTTCCTGATGAAATCGAACAGGAATACTACTCTCCAAATTCTACTCCCCAGTCTATTCCAGTGCGTATTCGTTCCAACAGTGTGATTAATTTATGGAATGGTTCTGAAGGCTATGCTTATTGTATAAATGATAAAAGCCAGTTATTAGCGGTTGATCTGGAAACTGGTACTCCTGTATGGTATAGAGAATTTGTCTGCCGTATAGCTGATTTAAGAGAAAAAATTCCTCCTTTTATGCTCTCGCTGCTCCGAGAAGTACATTCTGGTATTCCGTATAGTCAAAATATTTTAAGAATGGAAGAAGGCTTTAAGGTAAATATTCAGAAGATTATTCCGTTTCAGAATTCTTTACTCGTAGGTACTATCGATAATAAAATATACCGCTTAAGCAGCTCTCAACTTGACCATTTTGAAGTTCAAGGCTATATACCATCAGTATTTTATGGACCTTCCAGGCTAAAAGTTAAGGTCCAAGCTTTTAATGAACAAGGAGCAGAGATATCTTTGGAAGATAAAATTACTGTAAGCGGAGATTATATTGACCAAAATCATCCAAGATATTATTATGTTCAAGAAGAAATTTCCCTTCCTATAGGACTTCCCGATTCAGAAAAGTATTTAGTAGATTATCCAAACCCTCCTTATATAGTAAGCAACCTTTTTAATTTTGTTGATGTGCAGACCCTGTCTCCCCGCATTTCGGTTCCTTTGGTGATTGATAATGTCCAATCCCGTCGAAGAATAAGCCAAAAAGATGTTCCTACAGGAGAAGAATTTATATTATCTATGGACGATGAATCAAGGGTAGTATATAAACCACGGAATGATAAAAATTCGATTACATTTTATTATTCGGAATACGGGCAGGAAGATATCTCCCAAGTCCTACATGAACATTCATATCATTTAATTGCAAGTATTAGAAATGCTCAAGTTTTACTCAAAGAGTATGATTTTATCGATCTATATATTCATTTACCGGAAGGAATAAATGTAGCTAATTTTTCCGTAAAAATAAACAAAAAAATAGATGATTCCTGGTCATTAGATTTGTTGAATAATACTTTAATAATCCATTGTTTGAATGTATTTTTAGAACAAAACACTAATAATTTAAGTGTCATTATTTTAAAATCACCGGAGTGAATTTTTTAAAAATGAAAATATAGTAATTTTTAAAATATATTAATTAACTATATTTTTAAATACTTGGGGGATCTATTCATTAAATAATAATTGAAGTTAGATGAAGTGTAAAGATTGAGAGACAAAATAGAAGGAAGCTATTTATGATGAAAGATAAGAAGCCTAACAAATATTTTAAAATTTTTATTTTATGGACTACTTTAATAATTATATTTACCGGTGGAGTAAAAATATTTGCTACGGAAATATACTCTATAGAAGATAAAAATCTAATATCAAAAAACACCATAGTTTTAGATGAACCATCATCTCAAGAATTAGTTTATATTTCTTCGGATCAAAGCATCCTTCTATTTAGAAGTTCTACTTCTCAACTAGAACAATTACGCGTAAGCGATGTTTTATGGCTAAACGCATCTGTTAATGACAACTATGGTTTTTTACGTCAGATAATATATATAAGCAAAAAAGAAGAATCCAATGATAAAGGTTTAATTATTAAGACTATACCCTGGATAGAGAATCACCCTCCTTTTATCTCTGCTCTTATTGCCCAACCTTCTACACTTGAAGCCGGTCAACGTAGTTATTTAACATGTCATGCTGTTGATCAAGACGGAGATATGCTCCATTATACCTGGATTTCTTCCGGAGGCACTATTTTAGGGAATGGTCCCGGCATTACCTGGATAGCACCTGAACAAACTGGTGGTTATAGTATTTTCTGTGAAGCAATGGATAACAGTGGAGATAAAGATATTAAATTGGTTCAACTTTTTGTAGCAGAAAAACTCCCTCTATTATCTAACGAGGAAAAAGAATTGGTTAGAAGGTTTGGCTGGGGAGGCAACAGGACGATCCGTTGGCCTGATGGCTATGTGGAAGTCTATGACGCCACTAACTTTAGCAAAATGCAAGAAGTTTTAGACCAATGGAATGAAGTACTGGATGGCAAGGTTATTTTTTATCTAAGCAATAATCCTCAAAGTCCGGTAAAAGTTACCTATAATTCAGCATTAAGAAAAGAAAATCTGTGTGGCCATATAGATACCCACTGGCGGAGTTATAGGTTATATGCAGCCGAGATTACCATAAATCCGGATGGTTCTTTTTGTGGTTATCCGGAAAACAGTTATGCTTTGTATCTCCATTTCTTCAGTGGAGTAGCTGGATTTAATGCCTGGAAGGGAGAAGTAGTTGAAAAGAGAGATTGGCAAAACTTTAATCTTATCTCAGAGATTATACAGATGATGATAAAGGCTCTTTACAAGGTACCAGCAGGTTATGATTTAAATAGGAATCAATAAATTCTTATAAAGATCTTTAATTTTCAAAAAATATATTTTAAAAAAGGAGGATTTTTGATATTAAGGAAATAATAATTATTTGAGAATAAATAAAATTAGAGAATAATAAAATAAAATAAGAGGAGTGACCTATTATGAAAACAAAAAAGGTTTTTATGTTGGTGATTTTCTTTTCTATCTTAATTATTATGAGTTTGTTAGTATTTGCAGAAGATAGTAAACAGGCAAGTGATTTTCAATCAAATGGTGATTTAATTGAAGGTTGGTACTGGCTGCGAGATTCTGCTCTTCAAGATTATGCTGAATGGACCTTTGATAATATTCCTCTTGGTCCTGGGGAGATTACCGTACAGATAAACGCTTTGGCTACGGACCGACCAAGTGGAGGTGGGGGATTTGATGCAAAATTCTTACTTTATTATTCGCTTAGGGGAGAGGGAGATATTCCTCTGACCTACATTCCTCCTCAGACAGTAAATTTGGAAAATGTTCATTCTCCGGATGACCCTCTTGGGTACAGTTGTCAAGGTCAGATTACTATCCCAGCATCAACTATTCCTGCAGCGTCGAGGATTTCTCTAAAGATTAGACGCGATTCTACTCAGGATAATCATATA
>JBAUBA010000402.1:0-7216 GCA_049676265.1 Atribacterota bacterium | reverse complement strand
GTATTATTGAAAATCAATTGGAAGAATCTGCTGATTTTCAGGATTGGCGTCCAATTTTGGATTATCTGGTACGAAAAAATCAATTCACCGCAATTTCTCCGGTTCTGGATGGGAATGGATTTTTAGTCAAAGGAGGAGAAGACACTTCCATTCTTCTAAGAGGTGTGGAATTGGAAAGAGCGAACCAAATTTATCAAATTTCCCAACGCATCACAAAAGGTGATGATGCCCTGGAAGGCAATCAAATCCTTATCGGTAAAGACCTGGCAGAAGATTTTAAATTAAATCCCCAAGATATTGTAGTGATTGCTCTGGCCAATAATATTCGGGAAAAATTTAGTATTCAAGGCATTTTTGATTTTGAAAATGAGTCCATTAATCGTAATTGGATTTTTATCGATTTAAAAAGAGCACAAAAATTACTGGATAAAGAGAACTATATTTCTAAAATTGAACTACAAATTGAAGATGTTTTTGCCGCCGATAATATTAGCAGTGAATTAACTAACCAATTAAAAGTACTTAAGATTGATAACTGGAAAGAGCAAAACGCTCAGCTCCTGAATGCCTTAAGCAGTCAAAGCTTTTCCAATTATATCATTCAAATTTTTGTCCTGCTGGCAGTTACACTTGGCATTTCCAGTGTGCTGGGAATTTCAGTCATTCAAAGGTCAAGGGAACTGGGAATTTTAAAAGCCCTGGGAATCAGAAATAGTGGAGCCCGAATGATTTTTATTTTCCAGGGAGGTTTTCTCGGCTTATTAGGAGCTTTACTCGGTGCTTTATTGGGTGCCATGTTGGTGAGGTCTTTTACCACTTTCGTTAGTGTGTTCTCTATTGAAATAAGACCTTCCCAAATAATTCTGGTTGTCATTGTGACAACTATTGCCGGAATTGTCTCAAGCTTAATTCCGGCCAACAGCTCAGCAAAAATGAATCCCATTGAGGTAATCAGGAATGCCTGAAAAAAATATATTACTGGAAGCAAAAGAAATCAAAAAAGTTTATGGTCAGCTCATTAAGACCATGGCTTTAAAAGATGTTAACCTACAGATTCAAAAGAATGAATTTATCGCCCTGATCGGTCCCTCCGGATGTGGAAAAACCACTCTGGCAAATATACTGGGCGCTCTGGATCAACCCACTTCGGGCACTATTTATTATAAAGGTTCTGCACTTGCAAAGATGAAAGAGAATCAGTTGGCTGAATTCAGAAACCAACATATCGGTTTTATTTTTCAATTTCACTTTTTATTAAAAGAATTTACAGCCCTGGAAAATGTCTTGATACCAACCTGGATAAAGCATCAACTGGCACCGGCTAAAAAGATAAAAAGGGCAAAAGAATTACTGGAGCTGGTTGGTTTAAAAGACAGGATGTACAATAGAGGAAATAACTTGTCCGGCGGCCAGCAGCAGCGGGTAGCCATTGCGCGTTCCCTGATTAATGAACCTGATTTGATTTTGGCTGATGAACCCACGGGGAATTTGGATTCAGTCAACACCGATCAAGTTTTTGGATTATTGAAAAAAATTAATCAGGAAACGGGGACCACCTTTTTAATCATTTCCCATGAACGACATATTGCCGCCAAATCCAATCGAATCGTTGAAATGCTGGATGGTGAGGTGATTAAAGATTTCCCCAATCGGGGAGAAGAAGATAAGCAATGGCTATCTTTAGCACCAGATTATTGTAAATTATGTCAACAGGATCAGGCAAAAAAAGTCAATCTAAGATAGATTGATATTTCTGTATCAATATGAATAAAGGAGGAGGATAATGAGCAAGAAAGACCGTAAAATTATCTTAATTGCCCAGTGCCTGGTGAATCCATATTGTCGGGTTCATATCCTTGGCCAGAATTTTCCTTTATCCCATGAACTGATGAATTATTTAATGGAAAAAAGGGTAGGAATTATTCAATATCCCTGTCCGGAGACTACGGCCATGGGTTTGAAGAGAAATCCACAGGGACGGCAGCAGTATGATAATATTTTCTTCCGAAATCATTGCAAAGAATTGTTGAAAGTACCCATGTTGATGGTTCGGGAATTTATCCGGAGTAATTATCGATTGGTTGGTTATATCGGCCTGGAAAATAGTCCTACCTGCGGCATCCATTGGGGCGAACATAAGGTAAATAGATATAATACGGAATCACCTAACCCGGTGGAACAACCTGAACCGGATGAACCGGTATTAATGGGTATTATGGCGGAAATATTATCAGAGGAGCTACATAGGGAAGGAAATCATGCTCCTTTTTTGGAATTGCCGGTAAAAGAACCAGCGGAGTCAACTAAAAGAAAAATGTTCTGGGAAGAATTAATTAAAAACGTAGAACCCTACGGAAAGGAGGTGTAAAAATGAAGAAAAAAATCATTTTATTAACTATGATTCCTTTATTACTACTATTGTTGGGAGGATGTTTCTTGTTTGGTGAATCGATTAAGGATACAGTTCCCGTAGTTGATTTTGTTGACCTGGAAAAATATACCGGAAAATGGTATGAAATCAGTAGCCTGCCCACCTGGTTTGCTAAAAATTTGGTTTGTGTAACAGCCACTTATACTTTGCTGGAAAACGGTAAAATCCAAGTGTTTAATCAAGGTTATAAAGATTCACCGGAAGGCAAATTGAGCAACATTACCGGAACAGCATGGGTGCCTGATCCCAATGAACCGGCACGTCTGAAAGTCAGCTTTTTTCCTTTGATTTCCAGCCAATATAATATCAGCGCTCTGGATGAAGAAAATTATACTTATGCCATGGTTACCGGCTCAAGTTACAAATACTTATGGATTTTGTCCCGGACGCCTCAGATGGACCAAACTATTTATGATGGCCTGGTTCAACAAGCTGAGGATTGGGGCTATGATATTAGTAAACTGAAGATGACGCCTCAGATTTGCCCTGAAACTCAATAGAAAGAATAATGCTAACTATGGTTAGCTATATTGAATCATTAAAACATTACCCTCCTTTTATCATAAAAAGGAGGGTAATGTTTTTTGGCTTAAATCATCCAAAAAGGTATAAAAAATAATGTCAGAAGAACCGTCCTATGGCAACCTCAGTGAAGTAAAACCGTAGCCTCCCCCTCGAGTTGCGGTTTAAGTTTCCTTTTTTTTAACCGTTAATCCTGTAATAAAAGTTGACAAAAAAATCAGTCCAAAAGGAACCCATGTTCCTAAAATACTTCTAAACATTTCATAGCTTTTCTCAAAGACAGGGGCAACAAGCCCAGCATCCATTGCAATGACAAAAAACAAAAAGATAAATGCAGTTTGTAATGGTGTTGTGTAACTAAATTTCTTGTAATAATCCAGAGAAACTAAAGCAGCAAAAATCGGAGCTGCAATTGCATGGATGATTAATGTTAACTCCATACTCATAAAAGAACGACCTATTGCTATTGTTGCCCCACAAAGTGCCCACACTATAAACGCGTGGGATAAAACAATAATGATTTTTTTTAGGTTTGATGTGTTCATATTTTTTACCTTTTATTAAAAAATTTCCTTATATTGAGTGATCCTGAATTAAACCTGATAATACAGAGACCCGCATAATAACTCCCATTAACTTTCTATTTTCGTTAATAACCGCTATGGGATATTTTGTATCAACGGCCATTGTGATAAGCTCTTCCATGTAGATTTCTTCACCAGTAGTAAAATAATCCTGCGTAAGTACTTCTCGAAATGTTCTTTTATTTTTTACAGCCTCAATGGCGCTATCAATGGAAATAATCCCTTCGAGTTTTCTATTATCATCAACTACAAATACACTGGATATACTATTACTTTCCATTTCTTTAATGGCTACCTTTAGACCATGTTTCAAGTTAACCATGGCACGCGGTTTAACCATAATATGCTTAGCCTGTAATACTTTTGAACGGTCACTACCGCTCACGAAATTCTCAATATAAGCATTAGAAGGGTTGTTTAAAATATCTTCCGGTTCACCAATCTGGACAATCTCAGCATCTTTCATCACGGCTACACGGTCACCTAGTTTAAAAGCTTCATTCACGTCATGAGTAATAAAAACAATGGTCTTTTTTAATTTAGATTGAATATCGAGCAATTCCAATTGCATATCCCGCCGTATCAAAGGATCCAGGGCACTAAACGGTTCATCCATTAATAATATATCAGGGTTGTTAGCTAATGCACGTGCCAATCCCACCCGCTGCTGCATTCCTCCGCTTAATTCGGTAATATACTTGTTTTCCCATCCGGATAATCCAACAGATTCAATCGTCTCTAAAGCAATTATCTTTCTTTCTTCTTGTGTCATGCCTCTGACTTCCAGACCATATTCTACATTACCAAGAACAGTCCGATGATTAAATAATCCAAAATTTTGAAACACCATAGCTACTTTTTTCTGTCTGAATTCCCGTAACTGAGATGGACTATATTTGACCACATCTTCCCCGTCTACATAGATGTTTCCCGCACTAGGTTTATTCAGCATATTTAAACAACGAATCAATGTTGATTTACCGCTTCCGGAAAGACCCATGATGACAAAAAATTCTCCTTCATTCACAACAAATGAGACATTTTTTACGCCAACTGTATAGCCCGTTTCTTTGAATATTTTTTCTTTGGATTGATTTTTCTTTAACCGTTTTAATATTTCTTTGGGTCTTTTCCCAAATATTTTAGTTAGATGTTCTACTCTTATCTTCGCGCTCATTATCGGCTCCTTCAAAATTAATAATATGATAAAAAATATTTGTTTGCTTATTTGGGGAATTTATATTTATCCGCAATTCCCTGGGTTATTCTATCAATGGTAATAGCTAGAAAAACAATACTAATTCCTGCTTCAAAACCCATAGCAATATTTATACGGTTAATTGCCTGCAGGACATTTAGTCCTAATCCCTTGGCTCCGATCATGGAAGAAATTACCACCATGGCCATTGCCATCATGGTGGTCTGGTTGATTCCCATCATAATAGTGGGAAAGGCCTGAGGCAATTCTATCTTGGTTAAAATTTGCCATTTCGTTGAGCCAAAGGCATTTCCAGCTTCCACCATTTCTTTAGACACACCTTTTATGGCTAAACTGGTCAAACGAATAGCCGGCGGAGTAGAATAAATTACTGTAGCAAAAACAGCAGGTACGCTCCCTAACCCGAACAACATGATAGCCGGGATTAAATATACAAAACTGGGCATAGTCTGCATGGCATCCAATACAGGTTTTAGCATAGCTCCAAAACGGGAATTATAGGCAATCAGAATACCCAGGGGAACACCGATTAAACAGGCAATGACTACTGCAACCAAAACCACGGATAAAGTAAGCATCATTTCATCCCATAAACCCATGGCACCAATTAAAAAAAGTAAACCGGCAAAAGTAACTCCGGATTTCCAATTAATAAGCTTCCATCCAAGAATAAATACAATAATTATCACACCAACCCAGGGAAACCACATAAATACACTCCGTGTATGTAATAAAAACCATAGTACCCCTTCTTTGATAGCATCGAAAAAGAAATCGTAATTATGGATTAGCCATTTTATAAAACTCTCGACATATTGGCCTATATTGATTGTAAAAAATTCTGGAAAATCAAATAATATATTCATAATACTAATGATAATTGTTGCCTGCTTCTATTGTTTCAAAGCAGGCAACAATTCCTTTCTTTTATGTTTATTTTAGAAAAAACATTACATGTTTAACTAATTTAATTTATGGCTTTTTTTACTTTTTCTGCAATTTCTTCCGGTACCCATTTTGTCCATACATCTTCTCTGGTCTTTAAAAACCAAACTGCTGCATCCATTGTATCGCACTCGGTTTCCATCATATAAGCAAGGGCTGAACTAGCCATAGCACTGTTAGTATGGTAATTTTTCAGAAATTCTACTATTTCCGGTGCCTTTTCATGAAAGTCTTTGTTCACCGCTATAGCAATGTCCATAGGGGCAAATTCACAGGCGTAACCGTTTTCTTCAGCCCATTTTTCCTCACTGTAAGGTTCATCTCCTAACAGGGTCATATCCAACATACCCATCACCCAGGTTGGTTCCCAGTAATAAGCTGCAATGGGTTCCCCTTTTTCATAAGCACCCACAATAGCAGCGCTTAAAGCAGAGTCTGAACCAGGGCTAAAATAATTATAAGATTCATCCAATCCCCATGATTTCATTTTTAATCTTAAAATCTGGTCTACTTTCCATCCCGGAGGAGAACCATATACTCTACCCTTAGAAGGTTCTTCTTCATCTTTGAATAATTCCCAATAATCTTTCAAATCTTTTACTTCCTTTAGATCAGGAGCAAGGGCTTCAATTCCTCTTTCGCTATCCCCTTCAATTATATAGGTGGGAACATAAATCCCCTGGGCATTATCGTTAAAATTTATCGATGTCTCAATAATAATCCCTTCATTTATAGGGTCATAATAGGTATCTCCTAAATTAGCTGTCCATACTTCCATGTAAACATCAATATCGCCCTCTATTAATCCTAAAAAAGTAGCTGCGGTAGAGCCGGCAATCACCTCTGTAGGGTAACCGTAACCTTCTTCTATGATCGTTTGAGCAACGCCGTTATGAAATCTGGCACTATCCCAACCCGGATCTGCAAAGACAATTTTATCCTTTGCTAAGCTTGTTAATGTGAAACTGAATAATAATATACTGATTAACAATATAGTTATCATTAAAAATAATTTATTTTTCATAAAGTTTATTTAATCTCCTTTTTTGTTTTTTAAACATAAAAATCTAAGAAACCAAAATGCATTAATATCTCACAGATTATTCTAATAAAATAATTGATAAAAAATGTTGTTTTTAATTATAAGAATTTAATTACCTCCTTTTTTACTACAATAATTATTTAATTATTGTGATTTTTATTGTTTTGTTTCGATTGGTGAATTATTTTCTTATTTATTATTTCACTATAAAACTAATCTTCTTATGTGATTGGCAAAGTTGAAGCAAATTAAATAAAGTAAGTAAATGTGTTGTTGATGATAAGTATAAGCTGTTTGAAGGCAAATTAAAGAGAATTTAACCTAAAGTTTAGTCGCTTTTAATGATATTTGATTAATATCATTATATACTATAATAGCTGATTTCATCTAAGAAGTCAAAAAAGCGCTTACCCTCAAGTAAAGGAAACAAATGGTTCCGGCCTTAAAAAACTGACTCCCTTGCCTTCTCAATT
>JBAUBA010000401.1:0-2714 GCA_049676265.1 Atribacterota bacterium | reverse complement strand
ATTATGCATAAAGTTAGAATTGAGAAGCATAACCCCTTTAGGGTTAGAAGTAGTTCCCGAGGTATAGATTATAGTTGTCAGGTCATCGGGAAGAGCGGTTTTAGATATCTCTGAAAACCTGGTATCTCCTTTCGCTAATAAATCCTCACCAATTTGGTTTATTTTATTAAAAGAAAAGATTGCCGGAGAATGTATTTCGTTATAATTTTTTTCTATAACTACAGTTCTTTTTAATAAGCCGTTTTGGATGGAAGATACACTATCTTTAGATTTTGTAAATTTTACAATCTCATTAATGTTTGTTTCTAGATATTCTTTTAAAAAGGTTTTAGCTTTTTCGGATAGGAAAAACATTTTGCGTTGATTTTTTATCATATAATGGATGGCAGCAAGGAATTTTTTGCTTATTTTATCTCCCTCTTTAAATTGAATCGGATTAGTCCATTCCGGAGCATCTTCTTCCTCTGAAAACAGTTTTATTTTTTCTATTAAGATAATATTTTTTATTTTAGGAAGATCACTGGCAATACTATAAAATTCTGCAAAATGTTTTTCTTCTTCCAGGATAGCAGCTAAAGAGTCTGAATGTGTAAGTTTAAAATAAATATCCTGAGACGAACTATTTCCACTGCAGGGGACATCAACAGCACGCAAACCAATAATTGCCAAATCAGATATAATCCATTCAAAACGATTTTCACTTACCAGACCAACATGGTCGAATTTTTTTATTCCGATACCATGAAGCCCTGTTCCAAATTTTTCTACTTTACTATAGAACTCTTTATAGGTAACCGGTTCAAATTTTCCTTCTTTTTTTACTTTGAAAGCAGTTTTATCACCATAAAGATTTACACTGTTTTTTAACATTTCATTTAGTGTTTGCAAAGACATAGTTCTATCCCCCTAATTTTAATTCAGATATTTAATTCTTATAATTTACAAAATGCTTAAGATCTTATTTGCAATATAATTAGTTTAACTGATTCTCTTCCCGCAATACGAAATACGAATTACTATTTAATATTATCTGATTTAACCGGCAAATTGGTAAACCGGTTAACTGGCTAACTAATTTAATCGGTCAATTATCTCATCTTACAACTTGCTTTTTTATCTTAATCGGTCAATTGGCAAATTGGTCAATTGATTCATCCACATATCCTGTCTATCTCTTCTTTATATTTCTTATGTATCTCAAATCTTTTCATCTTCAGGGTCTCAGTCATTTCCCCGGTCTCTACGGTGAACTCATGAGGCAGCAGAGCTATCCCCATTACCGTTTCATAAGGGGAAAATCCATGTTCTTTGGAGATTAGTCTTTTTTGTTCTTTTTGAAATAAAGAGATAACCTTGGGATGATTAATTAGCTCATCAATATTTTTATATTCAATATCCTCTTTCTCTGTATATGTTTTTAGAGCTTCAAAATCAGGAACAATTAATGCTCCCAGACGAGACTTATCCTGACCCACTATAATTACCATATTAATATATTCGCTCTCTTTTAGTCTATCTTCTAAAGGATGTGGTTCGATATTCTCTCCTCCTCTCAAAACAATGGTGTCTTTTATTCTTCCTACTAATTGGAGGTATTTTCCATCGTAAGTTTTCTTACCCAAATCTCCGGTATTAAACCAACCATCTTTGATAACTTCCTTGGTCTTTTCCTCATTTTTGTAGTAACCCTTCATAACCATAAGGCCTTTAGTTAGTACAATACCTACTTCGCTATTAGGTAATTCTTTATCATAATTATCTTTATCCACAATCTTTATCTCTACTTCCGGTAAGGGAGAGCCAACGGTGAACATGATGTAATTTTCCGGATTTCTTGCTGTTAGAACCGGAGAGGTTTCAGTTAGTCCATAACCTTCACAGACCACAATTCCAGCTGCATTAAAAAATATATCTACGGTTTCAAGAAGTGCTCCTCCTCCACTGATAGCAAATCTCAATTCTCCTCCGATTACCTCCCTGATTTTCTTAAATACTAATTTATCGGCAAGTCTATATTTCCAGCCCAAACTCTTAACTATCTTTTTAGCTTGGGTTTTTTCTTCAGAGGTATAATCAGCTCGATCGAATAAGGGTAGAGTATTATTAAGAATTCCTTCTGCCTTCTTATATTCTTCTCCGACACCAATAGCCCAATTAAACATAGTTTTTTTAAGCGCACTTCCCTTTTTAGCTTTATCCATAATCCCTTTATAGAGACTTTCCCATATACGGGGAACACTAACCATAACAGTAGGTTTTTCTGCTTTAAGGTCTGGAAGGAGGACTTGTTTGAAAGGTTTACTATAGGCGGTTGAGGCTCCTGTGCTTAAGGCAATGTACTCTACTGTTCGTTCAAAGATATGCCAGGAAGGTAGGATTGATAAATATCTGTCCTCTTTATTAAGTTTTTGTGTT
This sequence comes from Atribacterota bacterium, assembly GCA_049676265.1. Taxonomy (GTDB): domain Bacteria; phylum Atribacterota; class Phoenicimicrobiia; order Phoenicimicrobiales; family Phoenicimicrobiaceae; genus Sediminicultor. The sequence continues at coordinate 299 of JBAUBA010000401.1, read as the reverse complement.
GGTGGAGTAACTCTTATGTTATGTATAAAATTAGAATTGGTAAGCATAACCCCTTTAGGGTCAGCGGTAGTTCCGGAAGTATAAATTATAGTAACCAGGTCTTCGGACAGAGCAGTTTTAGATATTTCTGAAAACTTTCTATCTCCCTTGGCTAATAATTTTTTACCGAGTCTATTTATTTCATCAAAGGAGAAGATGGAAAGGGAATGGTTCTTGTTGTATTCTTTTTCTATTATTACTACTCTTTTTGATAATTCATCCTTTGCAGAACCAGCGGTATCTTTAGAGCCGAGGTCTTT
>JBAUBA010000400.1:0-1783 GCA_049676265.1 Atribacterota bacterium | reverse complement strand
TAATTATCTTGATCACCTTATCTGTATGTTTATCCCAAAATCTAAGAGCCTCTACTAAATTTTTAAGGAGGTAATTTTGAGTAATTAAATTTTCTATCTTAATTTTTCGACTTTCCACCATTTTAATGACTTCCCTAATTTCATCATCTAACGCATTCCTCGATCCTCTTATGTCTATCTCTTTCTTTACAAAAAGACTTGTATCATACTCCACTGGCTCTTTAGCATATCCAATATAAACCACTCTACCTGCGAAACAAACCAAATCAATAGCTTTCTTAAAAGTCTCTGAAAGGCCTACTGCTTCAATAACTACATTCACACCCTGACCGCTGGCAAAATGAAAAATCTTCTTCTCTAAATCTTCTTTTTGAGAGTTAATTGTATAATTTGCTCCTAAAGCTTTCGCTTTTTCTAATTTAAGATCATCAATATCAACAGCAATTACCTTAGCTCCTTTATATCCTGAAGCAGCAATAGCACCTAAACCAATCATCCCACAACCAAATACTAATACTATATCCTTTGAACTTACTTGTGCTCGATTAGTAGCATGCCATCCTACACTTAAGGGTTCAATACAGGCAATTTGCTCTTCTGGTAAATCTCCTACCAAAAAAACCTTTTTATAAGGTACAGCAATAAATTCTACAGCTGCTCCATCTCTTTGTACCCCTAAAGTCTGATTATCAGGACAACAATTTACTCTTCCTTGCTGGCAAGCAACGCATTTTCCACAGGAGCTATAAGGAGAAACAGTGACAAGCCGACCTACCTGGAATTCAGAAGGAACATTTTTCCCAGTCTGAATAATTTCTCCCGCTATTTCGTGACCAGGAATACGCGGATAACTCACCATCTTATTTTGCCCCCGATAAGTTTTAAGATCACTACCACAAAGGCCTAATGCTCTTAATTTTATCAGAATTCCCTTAGCGCCTACTTTAGGTTTGTCTATCTCTACTAAGTTTACTACACCTGGTTTAAAGATTTTTACTGCTTTCATATAATAAATTCCTACACCTCCAAATTATAAAAATCTATAGCATTTTGACCCATAATGCATGCTTGTGCCACCGGTGAAAGAGAACTAATAAAATTATTCACAATTCCTAAAACTTGTTTATATTTTGCGGCTACTTTACAGACCGGCCAATCACTGCCAAATAAAAGTCGATTCGGGCCAAATATTTCTAAGAGAGTCTCCATATAAGGTACAAAATCTTCTTGCTTCCAACTGTTCCGATTAGCCTCCGTAACCATGCCGCTCAATTTACAAAACACGTTATCTGCTTTAGCTAATTCTTGCATATCTTTCTTCCATACTTCAATTTTGCCCTCTTTAATTAAGGGTTTGCCCAGATGATCTATTATAAATTTTTGTTGAGGGAATTCACTAACTAAGGCACAAGCGTATTTAATGTGTCGGGGATAGATTAATATATCATAAGTAAGGCCATATTTTTCTAACTGATTTATTCCTTTTTTAAAATCTGAATTAAGCATATAGCGGTCATCTTTTTCATCCTGCAAGACATGCCGAACTCCTTTAAATTTCTTATAAGCAGTAAATTGTTCCAAATCTCTTTCCACAGAATTGCTTTTCAGATCAACCCAACCTACTATCCCTTTGATAAAAGAATTATTCTGAGCTAATTCCAAAAGCCATTTAGTCTCTTGTAAGGTCTGCCGAGCCTGCACAGTTATACAAAAATCAATACCATTTCTTTTTAATTCCTTATTTAAATGAGGAGGGAGAAAATCCCGCTGTAATTTAACCATA
>JBAUBA010000399.1:0-2172 GCA_049676265.1 Atribacterota bacterium | reverse complement strand
GTAAATCTATAGGAAATTTAAAATCCTCCCTTCAAAGATAAATTTTCTGTCTTATTCTACATGGAACTTTACTGTCTCTTTGTGATAGGTAACAACTCTTTTTTATTTTTTAATTTTGTCCAAAAATAAAATTACCTCTTCAAAACCGAAGAGGTAATTTCCTATTAGAACAACGCTATAACAAATAAAAATAGACATAAACATAAGAAAAATTTAATCTTTTTTTAGGGAAATACCATTTAATTTCTCATAAAACAAAGCTAACCCCCCATGATCAATCTCTGACTGTCCGTCAGTTATAAGTGTCTGCATCATCTCCATCACCTGAGCAGAAAGAGGCATAGCGGTATGCAATTCCCGGCTGGTTTCAAGAACATTAGTCAGGTCTTTGACGTGCAATTTTATTCTAAAACCAGGATTATATTCACCCTCAAACATTCTCGGAGCTTTATCAGTTAGGCATTGACTACCTGCCAAACCTCCTTTTATAGCTTCAAAGATTCGTTGTGGATCCACCCCTGCCTTCTTTCCTAAAAGTAAGCCCTCTGCTACAGCAGCAATATTAATTGCCACTATTACCTGATTAACTAATTTAGTAGTCTGACCTGCTCCAATACTGCCAACTAAAACAGGCTTACCCATAACCTCTAAAATAGGTTTACACTGGTTAAAAACTTCTTCCTCACCTCCCACCATAATGGCCAGGGTACCGGACTGGGCTTTTTCTTGGCCTCCACTTACCGGAGCATCAAGCATTTCCACACCCTTTTTTTCTAACTCCTTTGCTACCTCTTGGGATACAAGAGGAGCAATAGAACTCATGTCGATTAAAATCTGCCCTCTTTTTACTCCTTCAATAACTCCTTCTTTGCCCAGCACAACTTTCTTCACATCTGGTGAATTCGGTAGCATGGTAATAATAATATCACATTGAGAAGCCACTTCTTTACAAGAAAAAGCCCTTTTTGCACCATAGGAGATAATCTCCTCTAAAGCTTCTTTATTAACATCGTAAGCTACTGCCGGATAACCTGCATCGATCAAGTTTTTTACCATCGGTTTTCCCATAATACCAATTCCGATAAATCCAATTTTTTGCATATATTTACGCTCCTTTCGATAAATTACATTTTAAAAAAATATCATTGGCAAGTTCTTAGGCTGACCAATGATCAATAAAAATTATATGGATTTTAGAACAATCTATTTAATATCAAAGGTAAAAGAATCACCGCAGTTTAATAATTTTGTTTTTTCCGGAAAATGAGATTTTAACTGACACATGGCTTCTCTTCCGGAACAATGGAGAGGAAGAATTATCTCAGGATTCCATTTTTTCAACTCAGCAATGGTGAAATCCATTCTTTCCTGGGAAGCCCCGACGAGGTGGAGTCCACCCATCACGCCATAGCACTTTGTTTTACCGGTTAATGTTTTGACCCTCTCCAAAGTATTAATTAAACCGGCGTGACAACAGCCACAGAGTAGGAAAAAGCTTTCTTGATCTACATCAATGATCAGCGATAAATCATCATCAACCTCATCATTCAGCCAGCGATTATTGGTTACTTTTCGAAAATGCGGGTTTTTTTCAAACTTATTTTTTCGTGGAACTTCACCAGTAAGCATAAGATAATCATTGATCTTTACTGAATCACGGGTTAGAAGAAGATCTCCTCCTGCTTCTCTTATTTCCGATTGATTGAAGGGGCAAGAAATAGTTCTAAAGCCCCCTACATAACTAATTCTCTGGGCAAAAACATCAGGATGACCAATGATAGGGATACGTTGGGATGCATTTTCTAAAAATCCCTTTAATCCCCCGGTGTGATCATAATGTCCATGACTGAGAATGATTGTTTTAAGTGATAAATTTGCCATTTCAATGCCATATGCAGCAATATTGTGAAGCAGCGTCGCGCTACTTTTACCACAATCAAGTAGATAATCTTCTTTTTTTTCACCTTCCTGTACTTGGATCAAAATAGAGAAACCATGCTCAGCTAAAAAATGACTTTCTCCTACAATATTGTTGACCAGAATTCCTAAATTAATTTTTTTATCCATAGATATACCTTCGCAACAAAGAATCAAATATTTTTACCATCTCACCACGCTGAACCAATCATTTTTTCCGGTAACCAGGTAATAATTCCAGGGAATATCGTACAA
>JBAUBA010000398.1:0-3419 GCA_049676265.1 Atribacterota bacterium | reverse complement strand
AATAAATTTCTTCATTTAAAACTATCCCCCTTGTAAATTTCATCTATAACATATTCAAGGTCTTTACTTTTGCCTACAAAATCAAGACCGTTAGTGTTTATTTTAATTAATTTTATTTTTTTATAATCATCGGGATAGGAAAAAAATTCTTTATAAGCCAAATTCAATCTTCTCATATATTCAAAAGACATTTTTCGTTCAAAAGGCCGATCTCTTAGTGCTATCCTTTTCATTAACATCTCGGTGCTTGCTTGCAGGTAAACAATTAGATCCGGTCGGGGGATATCTTTAACCATAATTTCATAGAGGCGTTCATACATGGAAAGTTCATTTCCGATGAGATTCAGATGAGCAAATATCCTATCCTTGGCAAATAGGTAGTCAGAAAAAACTGATTGATTAAATAAATCTTGCTGGGCTAATTCTAATTGCTGCTTATACCGGCTCAACAAAAAAAATATTTGAGTCTGGAAAGCGTATCTTTCTATATCACTATAGAATTTAGACAAAAAAGGATTTTCTTCCACCACCTCTAAATTATGTCTTGTATTAAACCTTTTACTTAGCAATAAAACTAAACTCGTTTTCCCTGCTCCTATAGCTCCTTCAACTACAATAAATTTACTCTTAAGTTTAATCATCTACCTACTCCTTTATTTTTTGGGAATCAAGCTGATTATTTTTCCTTTCGTAATTCCAATCATAGGTCGAGTACTTATTTTCTAAAAGTTCTTGGGAAATTTTTTCTTCCTGTTTAGTTAATTTTCCTTCTGTTAATCTTACCCCAAATTCTTCTTCAAATCCCCCGGGGAGAATTTCTGATAATTCTGAAAAACTTATCTTTCTCTTTAAAATCTCTTCCAGGCTGGTGGCTTTAAATCTTATTTTAAGCCTTTCTCTTATCTGAACAGAAGGAAAATTAAACACAGAGAATAACTTATCTTTTTCTAATTCTATCAATAAAGAACCGTGTTGTAAAACTATTTCTCTTTTTCTTACTTGAGCAGACCCTACAATTTTTTTACCTTCAACCTGTACCTCGTATTGAGAGGGAACGGAAAAACAGATTGATTTAATATCTGAATGGGAAATTTTGGATTTAATCTCATTGCCTGAGGAGGAATTCTTTAATTTTTCTCTCAGAGGAACTAATTCAGCTGTTATTCCTAAATAAGAAAGGCCTCTAATTATCCCACCACTAATCTTCTTATAGGTCTCTAATATAGAATCATTAACCAAAGGATGATTTTCTTTAATTATAAAGCTATAGGTTAATTCTTTATCGTGCAAAACTGCTTTGCCCCCCGTTGGCCGGCGGACAATATCGATTCCCAGATTCTTACAAGCATCTACATCAATCTCTTTTTTTAAATCCTGAAAATAACCTAAAGATACAGCCGGGGGAGACCATTGGTAGAATCTGATAGTGGGAGGAACCAAACCCTCACGGTGAGCTATCATTATCGCTTCATCGATTGCCATATTCATAAAACCCGTATGATAACTATCTTTTATTAATCGCCATTCCATCAATTTTTCCCTTTCTGTTTGATTGAAGTAAAATTAAACGTTTGGTGTGAGATATACCGATTCACTAATATCTTTGTTCTACAAAATATATTAAAATCCTTCTTTTTTTAAAATATTTTTAATATTTTTCTGATTTTATTTAAATTTGTACTATGCTATAATTAATTAGGTGTTAGTAAATATCAACTAGCGTGGAGCGTACAGCCATATTAGCGTAGAGCGTAGAGTTAATAAAGAAAAAGAAAGAAAAGATAGAGAAAAAAGTAGGGGCATATTGCACATTGCGTATATACCCACCCGGTTACCTCGTTTGCCAGCTAAGCAGCTAACTAAATGTAATCGAGATACGAATTAGAGTTTACGGAAAAAGGAAATTTTCAAGGAGGTATTAAAATGAGTTCTGGTTTTTTTAAAAAGTTGTTTGGGAAAAAAGAAGAAGATTCTTCGGGATTTCTCTGGATTTATAGCCAGTGTGATGAATGTGGAGAAAAATTTAGAACCCTTATCAGAAAATATAATGATCTTACCCCCACATATAAAGATGAAGGACCGGCTTATGTATTAAAGAAAGAATTAATCGGCGCAAGTTGTCCCAACCGAATTAATTTGCTTTTAGAGTTCGATCGAGGTTATCGAAAAATATCTGAAGAAATTAGCGGCGGACATTTTATAACAAAAGAAGATAATCAATCTTAAATTCTGAAAAAAAATAGTGAACAGAAAAACCTATTTCTTTTAAGACCCTTTCCGTTTACTTTTTATCTTTTATAAAGAACAAATAAGTCAAACATTTACAATCTGAGGAATCAAAACCCTTTTTAATTATTTCAACTACTAATTAAAACCATATCCCCTACCTTACAACTAACATCCTCGGCTATTACCGGACATTTTGCTCTGAGTAGAAAAAATACGGATTTATCTTCTTCTGAAAGGGCTTCGTAATTTCCCTGTCCTTTACTGATAATCAATTCAGCACTCTGATATAATTCTATAAATTCCGGAGAGCAATATTTTAACATAGTCCCGGGTGCATCTGAACCGCTCGAGATAACCTTTGCTGCTTTGTTTATCCCACAAAATATAGCATCCTCTATTAAAGCATCATTTATAATAGGCTTGCCCCTTACTACATAAATTACTTCTTTCCCCAGTTCTTCTACCAACTCTTCTATTAGCAGTCTATCAAATACTACCTCTCCGGCGTTATCAGCCAGGTAAATTATGCTATTAACCTTATTTAAGGCTTTTTTAAATTGTTTATATTTAAAGGTAGTCGAATTATTTTCATTATTAATCATGAAATTCCCTTGAAATAGATAATCTATCTCTTTTGGCACATCTAAGGAGTTTTTTGCTCCGTAATCGATAATATTACCGATTATAGATAATTTTACGGCAGCTAAAAGTCTATCTTCTGAATTGCTTATTTCTTGTTTTAATTTAGGATAAAGTTTCAAGGCGAACTTATTACTATTTTCTTTAATCTCTTTAAAAGGGTCTTTTACACCAGATATTTTTCCGACCAAACTATACATCTCTCTTCCCATCTCTGGAGGACTAGCCTCTAAAGGGAAATCGGGTATCAATCGAGAAATTAAATCCACAATCTGCTTTTGCTTAATTTCATCTGTTCCCGCAATTCGAGCAGCATCTAAAGCCTGTCGGTAAAAACAGGGGATACAATCTAAATAAGTTTTCATTTAATTAATATGAACTCCTGATAATTTTTTTAAAGTAGACAGACAAAATGCTTATCCTACGAATGCACATATGAGTTATCAAATTGATTTACTTACCTTCTGCCATCTTATAATTTCTCTTAGTTAAATAATTTCCTAATAATATCGAAGTTATGATAACCAACGGCAGCGACACTAATAGTCTTA
>JBAUBA010000397.1:0-2071 GCA_049676265.1 Atribacterota bacterium | reverse complement strand
AAAAAATCTCGTCCCCTTGATAATCTTCATTATCATAAAAGGACGAGATAAAATCTCGCGGTACCACCTGGGATTGGATAAATTATTTACCCCACTCATTAAAAGTTTTTAAAGGTAACCAACCTATCTTTATTGAGGCTCTCTTTTCAGTCATCTCTTTTAAGGTACTTTCACCAAATGTATCTTTCTCTTTTTAATTTAAAGAATGACTTACTTTCCTCGTTAAATTATTCTTTTTTTATATTTGAAAAACATAATACCTTAAAATTTCATTCTTGTCAAATTTTTTTAAAAAATATTTTTTAAATTTAATCTAATCTCTTTAAATTATTACCCTTTTTAAAGCTCCCGACTCCCCGGTTTTACTATGGGAATCCCTTTTTTGCATAGGGGGCATTCCTCAGGTAAATATGTCTTTATATCTATAGTCAGGAGTTTTTCAGTCTTTATTCCAAAATCTACTTTTCCTCCGCTTCGGTCAATTAACACTCCTACTCCTACAACTTTTCCCTTTCTTGATTTTACGATATCAATAACTTCTCTTACCGAACTTCCGGTGGTAGTAACATCTTCTACTACCAAAACCTTTTCTCCTTCTTTTATTTCAAAGCTACGTCGCAAGGTCATCTTCCCATTTTCTCTTTCAGTAAAAATTGCTCTCACCCAGGGCCCTAATACTCGCGCCATTACATGGGACATAACAATACCTCCGATGGCCGGTCCCACGATTACATCAATGTCATCCCCTCTAAATTTTTTCCCAAGTTCGCTGCAAAGATTATGCATAAATTCGGGATGTTGCATAATTTGAGCACATTGAATATAGATATCGCTATGCACTCCCGAAGTTAATTTAAAATGCCCTTTCTGGATAGCACCTGCTTGTTCAAATTTTTTCATGACCTCTTCTGTTTTGATAATCATATTTTAATTTTCCTCCATTTCTTTTAATATTTTTTTTGCAGCCTCTACCGGATTAGCGGCATTTCTTATCGGCCTTCCTATTACTAAAAAATCAGCTCCTAATTTTATGGCTTCCCGGGGAGTCATTACTCTTTTCTGGTCATCGAAAGATTTGCCTGCAAGACGTATCCCGGGAGTTAAAATTACAAAATCTTCTCCACAAGCCTTCCTTATTTCCTTAATCTCCCAGGAAGAAGCTACTACTCCATTAAGACCGGCAACTTTAGCCAATTTAGCCAGATGAACCACCTGTTCTTCTAATCTTTTTTTTATACCTATCTCTTTTTCTAAAATTTCCTGATTGATACTGGTAAGTAAGGTTACTCCTAAAATTAAGGGTTTTCTGATACCTAAAGCCGAACTAATTTTTTTACTCGCTTCAACGGCTGCTTTCATCATTTCATATCCCCCGGAGGTGTGGACATTAAAAATAAAAACTCCTAATTTAGTTGCTACTTCTGCTGCCCGAGCAACAGTATTAGGTATATCGTGAAATTTTAAATCTAAAAAAACCTTACCTCCTCTCTCATTCACCATATTAACCACCTTAGCCCCTTCAGCAGTAAATAGTTGGCTTCCAATTTTAAAGACCCCTACATAATCACTTAATTTACCCACCAATTCATCTGCTTTTTTAAAATCATCTACATCTAGAGCCAGGACCAATCTCTCTCTCGCCGTTAATTCCATCTTCTCTCCCCTATTTTTTTTAAATTTTTATACTTCCTACTAATTCATTTATATCTTTAATGTTATTTTCTATAAGATATTTTTCTATTCCTTCTATAATTTCAATAGTTACCTTGGGATTTACAAAATTTGCTGTTCCTATCTCTATTGCCCGGGCTCCAGCAATGATAAATTCCAGGGCATCCTCAATTTTTATTATCCCCCCTATTCCGATAATCGGGATCTTTACCGTCTGAAATACCTGCCAGACCAACCAGAGGGCTACCGGTTTTACCGCGGGACCGGACAGACCACCACTGATATTAGCTAATTTAGGTTTGCGAGAATCAATATCTATTGCCATGCCCACCAAAGTATTTATCAGGGACAAGGCATCCGCTCCTGCTTCTTCGGCAGCTTGAGCAATTATTTTGATATC
>JBAUBA010000396.1:0-2599 GCA_049676265.1 Atribacterota bacterium | reverse complement strand
TAATTATAACATTAAAAAAAGAAAAACAGGAGAAAATAACAATAATTTTTATCCTATTTATTGAAACATTCAAATATTAATTTTAAACACTTTTAGTTATTCAAATTTAAATTCTTTTTCTTTGAAGAGCTTCAAGCAAGCGTCCACTACATTCGGGTCATAGAGAATACCTTTGTTCTGAGAAATTTCTTCCAAGGCTGCATCGACCCCTAATGCCGCGCGGTAAGGTCGATGAGAAGAGATGGCTTCGACCACATCAGTTACTCCTAAAATCCGGGCTTCCAGGAAAATCTCATCCCCTTTTAAATGATTAGGATATCCTGAACCGTTTAACCTTTCGTGATGTTGAAGGACAATTCCAGCTACAGGATAGGAAAAATCAATAGTTTTTAAGATGTCATGTCCCATTTGAGAATGTCTTTTGACCAGACTGAATTCTATATCGTCTAACCTACTGGGTTTGCTTAAGATTTCAGTGGGCAGGCCGATCTTCCCAATATCGTGAATTATAGAGGCAACCCTTATCCCTTCAATCTTATCTTGAGAAAGATGTAACTCTTTAGCTATGGCAACGGACAGTTCAGAAACCCTCTGTTGATGACCGGCAGTATAAGGGTCTTTGACCTCTATTATCATGGATATAGTCTCGAGGGTTGCATCCATGTTCTTCTTGAGTTTCTGGTAGCTTTGTAGTAGTTCTTCTTCTGACTTTCTCTGTACAGTAATATCTTTAGACAAATCAATAACGCCGATTACTTTACCTTTTTTATCTCTATGGGGTATCTTATCTGTAATCGCCCACCTTGTTCCCTCGGGCGTATCGTAAGGTTCGATGATATTCTTTTTTGCTTTTCCGGAAATTATAACTTCCTGATCGTCTTTTCTCATATTCTCAGCCTGTTCCCTGGGAAAAAGCTCTTCTGTAGTCTTACCTACTATATTTTTTACAGGCACCTTTAATGAATCAGCAAAAGCCTTGTTTGCCCGGATAATTCTACCTTCTGTATCTTTATAAAAAATTAGAGCGGGCACTGAGTCCATAATCATTTGTAGTTCGTCTTTTGCATTTTTCACATCTTTTGCTTGTTTGCGCTCGGTGATATCCCTTGCTATACCTAATACTAAAGTCTTTTCCTTAATTTTTACCGGATAAGTGGAGACCTCAACTGTCACTTTACTATTATCTTTCCTATTTAATACAAACTCATCCGACCCTGTCGGTTGTCCTCTAAGATTTCTTGCTAACAGTGTAGCTACTTTGGGTAGGTCAGTAAGAGAGAGTAATTTTAATTCTAAAAAACTCTTTCCGATTAATTCTTCCTTTTTACAACCAATCACCCTTTCTGCTGCCTTATTTCCATCAATAAAATTACCTTTCAAATCATTTATGTAATAGGCATCAGGCGCATAATCAAAAAATATTTTTAAACGCTCTTCTGAATCTTTTAACTCTTCTTCCGCTTGCTTACTTTGCAACATAATCGCGGACTGTTTAATAAAGGTATTTATAAACTCTCGCTTATTTAGTTCTACATTTTTAGGTAAAATAATCAGCGTATTCCCAAATAGTTCCTTTCCCTTAGCAAAACCAACCGTATATATTTTTCCTACATTTAAGAATTTTTCTAAAACATGACAAATACTCTTTGGTATTTGCCCAAAAGTCAGTTTATAAAGACCTCCGGGTACTTTTGTTAGCTCACCACTAATAAATGCATTTCTCGCTGCCTCATTCTTTATAGGAAGGGACATAGTAACAAGATCTTTACCGATGATCTTTAAAACTCCCTTTATCTTTTCTTTGACACCTTCCAGAGCACGCACCTGAAAACTATTAGAAGCCTTATCATAGGAGTTGACTGAAACAATACAATCCCCAACGATTTCTTTTAGTTTTCTTCCAATAAATCGGTAGATATCTTCTTTGGGGTCTAATTGAATAAAGTCAAGGGCAGTTTTATATAAGAAATCCATTTCAGTTACAGGTTGTCCTTCTCTTCTCTCTACTTGCTTTCTTTCAGTGATGCTATCTAATGCACTTTTCCCTCGTTCTTCCCTTAAAGTTTTCAATTCTTTTATTAGTTCTACTTTTGTCTTATCCTCGTCTTTCATCTTATTTGCCTCCTGCTAATCTTACAAAATAAACAAGTACATAAATGGTGCTTCTATTATTTAACTCTTATAATTTTTTCAATATTTTTCTTTTATTTATTTTTCTTTCCTTTAACCTCTTCCAACTTACTACCACGGTCCGGGCAAATGTCCGGATGGGACCATCTACGCCATATTTTTTCGCATTTCTGGCATTTTTGCTTTGTCACTTTAAATCTCTTTTTATTTCTTAATAGCGTCTTCTAATTCCTAATAATATTCTTTACTTGCAATTTATGTCTTTAATCCTTTCGGAATCAATCCACTCTTTTACTATTTCTCTCCTCTTTTCTTCCAGGACAACCTCAAGCATCTTTGATGTTTTTCCTTTAATTTTTTCCTTATTTTATTGCTCTTTCCAAAACTCCGGTAGACTGTTTTCCGTTTCTTTTCTTATCTTTTCTATTATTGAACTATCGTTCTATAACCACAATAATTCCAGGGGTTA
>JBAUBA010000395.1:0-2322 GCA_049676265.1 Atribacterota bacterium | reverse complement strand
AAAAAATGAATGAATATAGTGGAAGAAATAACTAAACTAAAAAAAGAAAAGAATGCTGTTATTCTGGTGCATAATTACCAAAGGCCAGAGATTCAGAATATTGCCGACTTTTTAGGTGATTCTTTGGGATTGGCGAAACAAGCTGCAAAAACAGAGGCTAAGATAATTGTCTTTTGTGGTGTACGTTTTATGGCAGAGACTGCAAAAATACTTTCTCCTAAAAAGACGGTTATCATCCCCAGGGAGGATGCGGGATGTCCGATGGCAGATATGATAACTGCTGAGGACTTAAGAAGGTTAAAAAAGAATTATCCGGGTGCGAAAGTAGTTTCCTATGTAAACACCAACGCAGATGTAAAAGCTGAATCGGATATTTGTTGCACTTCTGCTAATGCAGTAAAAGCGGTAAAGAATATTTCTGCAAAGAGAATAATCTTTGCCCCAGATAAAAACCTTGCTGCATATTGTCAGAGATTTACCGATAAAGAAATTATTCCCTGGAATGGCTGCTGCTATGTCCATGAAAGAATAACAGAAAAAGAGGTCCGCCTGGCCAAGGAAAAATTTCCTGATGCTCTTCTTCTTGTCCATCCGGAGTGTAAGCCGTCAGTTATCGACCTTGCTGATGAGGTATTATCGACTGGTGGGATGGTGAGCTTTGTGAATAAATCGGATAAGAAGAGCTTTCTCATAGGAACAGAGAAAGGGCTTATCTACCGATTAAAAAAGGAAAATCCAGGGAAGAAATTTTACGCCGCCGGTACAGCTAAGATGTGTCGAAATATGAAACTGACTACCCTAAATGATGTATACCTCTCGCTGAAGGAGGAACGTTACGCCATTGAGCTACCAGAAGGAATCATTGAATCTGCCGGGAAGACATTAACGGCAATGTTATGAAATATTTGGATAATGTTATATTTAACTATTATTAATATTTTAACTCTCTTTTTTGGTTACATTTTTTATTTAATTTAGTTTATGATAAAATGGAAACATGTTTAAGAATAAAAAAAAGGGAAGGATAAAATAAAGATTGTGGCAACATTTGAAGATTTTCAGAAAATAGATATCCGCGTAGGTAGAATAATTGAAGTTTTAGATTTTGAAGAAGCCAGGAATCCTTCCTATAAAATAAAGATTGATTTCGGAAAATTAGGTATAAAATTCTCTTCTGCCCAGATTACTAAATTGTATTCTAAAGAAGATTTACTTAACCGACAGATTATAGCGGTAGTTAATTTTTCTCCTAAAAGGATAGCCGGGTTTAAATCAGAAGTTTTAATTTTAGGCGTCATGAAAGAGGATGGAGAAGTTATTCTGCTTCATCCTGACCGGGAAACTCCCTTGGGCTAGAAAATAGGATAGAATAAGTTGAAAAACTTCAAAATTAAAGGTAATTTAATTGGAAAATAGAATTGATAATGAAAAAGTCAATCGAATAGCAGAATTGATCAAAGAATCTAAATATACAGTTATTTTAACCGGAGCGGGGGTAAGTACCGGGTCGGGAATAGCAGATTTCAGGACTCCCGGCACAGGTATTTGGGAGAAGGTAGACCCTTTTAAAGTTACTTCTATAACAGCATTTAAAGAAAATCCTCAGCGATTTTATTATTTTTATCGACCTCGTATTGAAATATTATCTCGGGTTTCTCCCAACCCTGCACATAAAGCTATCGCTCAGTTAGAAGAGATGGGCTATATGAAGTGTCTCATTACTCAAAATATCGATAATCTCCACCAGAGGGCAGGTTCAAAGAAAATTATCGAAGTTCATGGAACCTTAAGAGAAGCAGTATGCCAAAAATGTAAGAAGATCATATCTTCGGAATTGTTAATAGAAAAGCTAAATATAAGCAAAGAGAAAGTCCCTTATTGTGAATGTGGTGGGGTATTTAAACCAAATGTAGTCCTGTTTGGAGAGATGCTTCCCAATTTAGATAGTGCTATTTATCAATCTATGCGAGCAGATTTAATGCTGACTGTCGGTTCATCACTCCAGGTTAGCCCAGTGAATATGTTACCACAATATTGTCTGGATAGAGGAGGTAAATTGATTATTATTAATTTTATGTCTACCCATTTGGACTATTTAGCGGAAGTGATAGTCAAAGAAGATGTCTGTGATTTTTTACCGGCAGTGGTAGAAAATTTGAAAAGAAAGTAGTCAGAATTGAAGTTAGAACTGCCCTTTTTTTATAGATATTTTTATAAAAAATTTGACAAAATTGCTGAAAGGGGTAAAATATAATAGGAAAAGGTAATATAAATGGCTGGTCCTTCTTACTTAAAAGAGATGCTAAAAACAATCCATTAGTC
>JBAUBA010000394.1:0-2020 GCA_049676265.1 Atribacterota bacterium | reverse complement strand
ACTTATTCTCCTTGGTATAGGCAATATATTGATTCAAAGGTTTTATATTGGGTAATTTTATATTTCCTTCTTGCAATACTTGCTGAATATCTGTCCTGTTTTGAAGAGCAGTAAGGGTAAGTTGGATGGCAATAAATCTATTACATCCTCTATCCACAGAAAAAAGATTGTAGTATTCAGCAACTTCTCTAAAATAAGACTCAATCCCCCACAATTGATAAAATTCCAAAAATTGAGGGTGGAAAATTAACATCTGTTTTCCGTTCATATTATCAGTAACACAACCATCGGTATCGATAGCTATTAAAAAATCTTTTGTTCTTTTGAATTTTCTTAACTGTTGCTCCGCATCTTCCTTTATCTGTTCTTCGGTAAGCCGCGGTAAGGCCATTATTTTTCTCCTTCCTGATACAAGTAATGAGTGATGAGTAATAAGTAATATGATTTTTTATCCCTTTGCTTATTGTTTCTCAATCTTTACCTATTTACTTATCACATATTACTTATTACTGGTTACTTACTTTTTATACTCCACGGGTATATATCCTTCACACATTTTTTGGGAGTACATATTTTTTTAAATTTTGTAAATTTAGGAAACAGGCTTCCGATTAAAGGTAAAGCCCAATTTATAAATTCATCGGTTACATCTACCCTATTGAAGGCAATCCATTTTTTTAGGGAATTCCCTTTCTGAATTAGCTACCGTATCTAAAAGTATTTTATCATAATTTACTTTATAAGATAAATCAGGATTTCTTACAATGGTCGACATAAAACCATTTTTCCCCTATAAAGCAATTTTGGCGGCATATACTCCCACCTGATAGGCCTCATCCCTATCAATTTCAGATACGTAGGCAATCTCTCTCCTCTGGCGAGTACCCGCTCTTTCCGAACGCGCTATTCCTCTAACTATCAATCTACTTTGTACTCTTCCCTCGTTATCTTTCCTATCTATTCCGTTTTAATTCATCAATCGCTCTTCTGATACTGTTATTTATTACTGTAATAGAGCTACCTGATTGGGCAATAACTACATTTTTCATCTATTTATTTCCCTCTCTTTGCATTTGATTACACAGATTATAAATTGGTTACATCAATTAAGAAAATAGTACAGATTAAATTTAAACAGGAGCAATCGAGAATCATTATTTATTACCCGGGATACTGTAGAAGGATGAGCTCCCGCTAATTCTGCCACATCCTTAATCGTAGTATTCATAATTTATCCTTACTTCCCTTCTTCTCTCTAACTTTTACTTGCTTATTTTTACAAAACTACCCTTAATTAGAGATTCTTTAGCAGCATATCCCATCTGGACAGAGATTTTACCATCGAATCCACCCACTGGTGGTCTTGTATCCTCCTGGATACATTTAATAAATTCTTTCATTTCAGCTAGAAAAGCCTCTGTGTATCTTTCGATAAACCAAAAAATCGGTTTGTCGCTTCTGGCATCTTCGGTTCCGATTACTGCTACTTCGGTAGGTTTTTTATTTCCTACCATTACACAGCCTTCTGAGCCAAATATTTCTATGCGCTGGTCATAGCCGTAAACAGCTTTGCGACTATTATCTATGGTCCCCCAGGCTCCCTTTTCATACTTCAGAGTGACTATAGCGGTATCAATATCTCCTGCCTCTCCGATAGCCGGGTCAACTAAGCAGCTGCCCACCGCCATTAACTCCACTACTTCTTGATCTAAAAGATAGCGAGCCATATCAAAATCGTGAATCATCATATCCAAAAAGATGCCCCCCGATACTTTAACATAACTGATTGGCGGTGGTTCAGGGTCCCTGCTGGTTATTCTTACTAAATGAGGGGTGCCAATTTTTCCACTTGCCACTAAATTTTTGGCTTTTTTAAAGCTGGGATCAAAACGACGATTAAATCCCACCTGTAATTTTACTCCTGCTTTTTTAACTGCAGTGATAGCCTGGTCAATTTTATCTATATCTAAAGCGATAGGTTTTTCGCAAAAGATGTGTTTGCCCGCTTCAGCTGCTTCGG
>JBAUBA010000393.1:0-6063 GCA_049676265.1 Atribacterota bacterium | reverse complement strand
AATCCATATATAATAAGGATTTTTTGTTTCTCTCCAGGGCAATGAACGATGATTGACTTGATACCAGCTCACTAAATTCTGTTGGAATCGGATAACCGAAAATGGTTTTGGCAATTTTTGTTGCATCCTTCCTATCATGATAAAATATAACGATTTATATTCATGAATTTGTGTTAATACGAATAATACAATGGTTTTATTATAGCCGAACTCACCATTTTTTGATATAATTTAAATAGAAATGCGAAAAGAATACTGCTGCTTTAGTGGAAATAATTTAAATAAGCCAAGCTAAAATATCATTGAAAAGATAAAAAATATTTTAAAAGAGGTGATATAAGATGGATAATAACTTATTATCTTTGATAAAAAAACGGAGAAGCATTAGGAAATTTAATAACAAAGCAATAGAACAAGAAAAAGTAAAAAAAATAATTCAAGCCGCACTATGGTCTCCATCTGGGCACGCTAAATATCCCTGGCAGTTTATTGTGGTTAATGATAAAAATTTATTATCCCAGTTATCTTTTTCCAAAATGCATGGCTCTGCATTCCTGTCCAATGCCCCCCTGGGAATTGTGGTCACGGCAGATCAAAGTCTATCAGATATTTGGGTTGAAGATGCTTCCATTGCATCTACCTTTATCATGGTAACCGCGCATTGGTTGGGTTTAGGCAGTTGCTGGATTCAAATAAGAAAAAGAATGCATTCAGAAGTCAAAGCTGCCGAAGAATATATCAGGGAAATACTGAAAATACCTGAAAATATAAACGTCCTATCCATTATTGCCCTTGGCTACCCTGATGAAGAAAAAATGCCGAAAAGCGAAAATGAATTATTATATGAACGCGTATTTTATAACTCTTTCGGAAAAATATTTCATCGTTAATTTACCCAATATATTTATTGTTCTGGATCAATCTATATCACCCTGGCAGCAAAAATAAATTGGGGTTCAAAAAAATACCATCTTTTTTGCCTCCTTATTATTTTAAAGAACCACCCTGACAGGTTGGTCTATTTTTATTGCCTCATCGGCAACCAGACAATCATAAGCCCGAATATGAACACCGTTTTTATCAGCTGCTCTTAAGGCTTCGGAAAAATCCGGGTCCATTTTATCATTGGGTTTAAAACAACCTACTCCTTTCATCTGAATCACAAAGATAATATAATTTTCATATCCCTTCTTAGATGCATCAATTAATTCAAGAATATGACGGGTTCCCCTTATGGTTGGGGCATCCGGAAATAAAGCCACTCTATTTTTCTCTAGTGTTACTCCCTTCACTTCAATGAAACCTTTTTTATGATTATTTCGGTAAAACAAATCAAAACGGGAATGTTGATAGGTAACTTCCTGTTTTAAATATTTAATTTCTTTGATTGTGTTTAAATCGTTATTATTTAAAGCAGAGAAGACTAAGGCATTGGGAATTTGAGAATCAATATTAATTAACTGAGAGCCCTTATAAGCACTAATCAAAGAAAATCGGGTTTTTCTTTTTCTGTTGTTACTTGCTTTTTCTAAAAGAACTCTGGTTCCCGGTATTAAAATTTCTTTGCATCTGCCCGTATTTCTTACATGAACTGATTCCCTTTCTCCATTCACCCAAATATTAGCAATAAATCGATTAGGACGATCAATAAATATCCCGGGAACAATTCCTTTATACCTCAAAATAATTCCTTTCTAAATAATCAATCATTATTCATTAATTTGATAAGAAATTTTTCCATCATTTTAGTAAATTCTTCAGGAAATAACCGATGAGATAATGTCCGCCATGCAATCCAAAGTTTCCCGGATATCAATATTATTTTCTCTTCAAAAATATTTCACGAATTATCATATTTTAATACTATATAAATTAAAGAAATCCTACTTTTTACCAATGAAAATGACCTAAAATTTTAATATCGAATATCATTGATGACCGCTGAAATGATTTCACAGGTTTATTAAATTATGCCTATAATCCAAGTTTAATGGCAATAAAATAGCTAATCAGAGAAACAGAGGCGGACAACACCATGCCCCAAATGATATCTACAACCGTCAGTAAAAGAGGCCAGTCTTTTAATGTAGCTAAATTTGTCAGGTCATAGGTAGAATAAGTAAGCAGGCCAAATAAAGCTCCCACAAAAAGAGCATTGAGCCAACTTTTCTTTTCTACTGACGGAGAAATAACAAAAAAGACCAGACCGGCGATAAATAATAAATAAAAAATAATGGCAGCAAGCCAATGAATGTTTGTTTTCATCAAAAAACCAATCTGTTCACGATAAAAATTTTTAGCTGCCAACCCAAGCCACACCATATCAAGGGCAAAAAATACCGGTAATGCTATAAAATACAATTTGATAAACATATTTGTCTCCTATTCCCGGTCTTTACGGTAGAAATCTTCTTGGAATAAATCAAAGTTAAATTCTAATTTTCCCCTTTGACTTGCCTAAAGACATTCTTGACATTCTTCTTCGATTTAGCTTATTTACGGTTTTAAGGCAATGGCATCAATTTCAACCAAAACACCCGGAGGAAATTCTTTTACAGTACTGGTAGTTCGAGCAGGCGGTTCAACAGGAAAAAATTCTTGAAATACCTCATTCATTCCTTTAAAATCATTGAGGTTTAAAAGAAATGCACTAATTTTTAATATATCCTGAAATCCTGCACCCTCTGCTGCTAAAATTTTCTCTATATTTTTAAATACCTGCCTGGTTTGTTTTTTGATATCCTGCTCTATGAATTTACTTGTTTTTGGATCAACGGGAAGTTGTCCGGATACAAAAATAAGTCCTACACCAACTGTACCTTGAGAATACACCCCTAAAGGTTTGGGGGCTTCATCGCTATATATTATTTTTTTCATTGCCTTCTCCTTTTTAAAATCAATCTTATTATGTTTATAAACAGCTATGAGCTTTACTCTTTGATTGATGCTATTTCTTCTTTTAAAATGAGGCTAAGCTTATCAAGGTCAATATTCCCCCCACTTAAAATAGCAACCACCTCTTTGTCTTTTATATTCAATTGATTAGAAATGGCTGCCGCAACACTCACTGCTCCCGATGGTTCAACCAATAATTTTGCCCGCTCCAAGAGAAAAACAAGCGCTTTTTTTATTTCCTCCTCTGTAACCAAAACGACGTCATCTACATATTTACGCACTATATTAAATGGCTTGATACCCGGTTTTTTCAACGCCAGGCCGTCAGCAATGGTGTTTACATTTTCTTTTTCCGCTATACTATTTTGTTTAAGAGAAAGCCACATAGCATTGGCATTTTCCGGTTCTACCCCTATTATTTTCACCTTGGGATTTTTTGCCTTAATTGCCAGAGCAATACCTGAAATTAGTGCCCCTCCGCCAATAGGACAAAAAACAACCTCGGTATCCGATTTCTCTTTCATCACCTCTAACCCTATCGTTCCATGTCCGGCAATTAAATAATCATCCTCAAAAGGACTGAGTAAAGTAAGGTCTTCATCTTTGGCTATTTCCATCGACTTGTTGATGACATCATTGGAATTCCTTCCGTATATTACTACTTCTGCTCCATATCCTCTGGTAGCATTTATCTTTGTTGGAGAAGCATTTTCTGTCATAACAATAACTGATCTAACCTTAAAAATACGGGAAGCGTAAGCAACTGCCTGCGCCCAATTACCGGCAGAACAGGTCACTACTCCCTTTTTCTTCTGTTCATCCGTTAAATTAAAGATGACATTTATAGCACCACCAAGCTTAAAAGAGCCGGTTACCTGAAGGTTTTCAGGTTTTAAATAGATCTGATTCCCGGTCATTCGGCTTAATGTTCCGGAATATTGCAATAAAGTAGGATTTTTATATTTTGTTACCCTGGAATAAGCCGCTAAAACATTTGAATAATTTACCATTTTTGATTACCTCATTTTTTTTATTATTTTCCTATACGCAGTTAAGGGCAAACTAAATCTATCAAGAAATTTCTACAGGTAAGCTATCTTTATCAATTTTTAATTCTCCAGGGTAAGAAAATTTACGGGAGTCAAATTTTTAATGTGGTCAGTAAAAGTATCCTTCTGAGAGGTTATTTTTCTAGCATAGAGAACCGTCTCCTGTGCTCAATGAAACCATTTCTTCATGAATTTTTCTGCTCTTTTTTTTACAGAAGGTCGGGTATTATTCAGCTGACTTTTTACAAATGCCATTATTTTCTTCTGATTTTTTACCTTTTCAAAAAACTTTTCAAAAGAATCTATGGCATGTCCGTAAACGACATTATTACATTCATGAGACAGCTCTCCTTTATATTCATATTTCGCTTTTTCTATTTTTAATATTTCATCTACAATCCTATCTATTAAATTTGGTTTCGCCTGGGCAATTTTCCATGAATTCCCTACAATATTTGCGGCGGTAGCCATCATTGGACCGGTAACAGGTGCATAATACTTATTAAATATCTTTTCAAACTGATTTTTTGAATCTACACTAGCTAAGTTTGAAATGGTAATAATCGCACCCCATCCCATTTGAGAAAATTATTTTCAAAATCGAGAAGCTGAACTAAAAAATCAAAATAAGAATAAACCAATTCCGGTTTTTTTTCACTAACCAAACGAACAATTTTTTCACAGCCAAATTTAATACTGCCTTTTTCACTATCAATGGCAGATATAAGCACTTCGATGAGTTTGGGATTTTTAATGACCTGGCTCACTATCTCATCAATATCTTTTTTTGATTTAATTTGTTCGATTATTTTTTGTTCATTCATTTTTGTCTGGTCATCAAAATAATTTGCTCAATTTTTCGACTATTTTAGTAATCTGTTTTTCACGGCTAGGTTTTGACCAGTTAACGACTGCGGTTCCGCAAATAGTTGCTCCCTTGGATTCACCGATTTTTTTCATTTGCCCGATTGCCCGATTTCCCCCCATCCAAGAGAAAGGAAAATATTGAGTCACCAAAAAGGCGACTTTTTTATCCTTTAGGGGTTTTAATTGTGACAGATAGGCTGTCATTGCGGAGGATAGAGAAAAAGCCTGCACCGGAGAACCGAAAACCAACGCATCATATGGCTCGATATTTGGAAGCGTTTCAAACTTAACATCTTTTGTTGACGGATGTATTTTTCCAACAACTTTTAGTCTTTCGATGTTCACAGAATGTCCGGATGTGACGAGTTTCTCCTTGAGTTTCTGGCAAACGGAATAGGTGTTGCCGGTTTCAGAATACAAAATAATACCGATATTCATAATAAATTCCTCCTGCTGAATATTTAAAGACCGACCAAAAGAAACAATGCCCTTCTTAATGAATTTTAAAATAGATGACATAGTATGGTTATTTTAAAGGTGACAGTATTTTAAATTTATAGATTATTCATCCTGAGATAGCAGATAATTATGTCATAGTACAATTACATTTTATATATAAGATGTGAATATGTCAATGAATAGCGACGCCCTAATATTTAGAAAAACAAAGACGCCTTGTTTTTCTGGAACAGGAAAATAGCTTCTTTTTTCTGTCTTATATTTTAAATCCTAAAAAAGTTTTAACTAAATACCCAATAATAAAAGATAGTGTGGCAACACCAATGCTGATGGCTGCCATTTCCACAAATCTTCTTTTAAAATTATAATCATTTACTACAGAAATATAGAAATTAAAGATGAAAATAATGATAATGGCTACCATAATGGTCACGATTAAGCTGGCTACATAATTCACCATTAAAAAATAAGGTGTAATCAGGGCTATCACGGTGAAAATATAAGCAATTCCCGTATGAAACGCTGATTTAACTGCTCTCTGTTGAGCTTCCGAGTCAGCCTCCGATTTGATGGATAAATATTCACTTGCTGCCAAGGAAAGAGATGCTGAGATACCGGTAATCAATCCCATCAAGGCAATGATTTTTGAATTTTGTATGGATAAGGTAAATCCGGCCAAGGCTCCGGTTAGTTCCACCAGGGCATCATTTAGTCCTAAAACAACAGAACTCGTATAGGAAAGTTTTTCCGCATTAATTAAATTAATGAGTTTGGCTTCATGTTTTTCTTCCGC
>JBAUBA010000392.1:0-5578 GCA_049676265.1 Atribacterota bacterium | reverse complement strand
TCGCACCACAGAAATAAGGTCAGGCGATATAAATATTTTAATATATGAAATTTATAAAATTAAATTAAAGTAAATAAGATGGCCGCAAATAATTTTGCGGCTTTGTTGCAATATAGAATAAAGCTAGCGTATAGAGGAATTAGTATATAGTATATAGTATATAGTATATAGTGAAGAAAGGAAAAGAGAAGGAAGTAGGGGCGCTCGCAATGATAGAAAAGTCCGAAAACAGTTTTGCGTTTTGAAAACTGATTTTCTTAACTCGATACTCGATACGAACACGCTACTCAGTAAGTACTAATTTAATTGGTAAATTGGTAAATTGGTAAATTGGAGAATTGGTTAATCGGGAAATTATTATATAATTGAATTGGTGGAGGTTTTAGGCAATGGTAAAAGTAGAAATTGAGAAGCAAAAAGAAAATGAAGTAAAACTTAAGATTGAAACAGACAAATTAGAAGTAAATAGCAGCTTAGATAAAGTATACAATGACGTATCTTATGAAATAAAAATACCAGGATTCCGAAAGGGTAGAATTCCTAAAAATATTTTAAACATGCACTTACGTAAGGAATATTTTTTAGATAAAACTGCCGAAAAATTAATTCCGAAAAGTTACCTTGAAGCTATAGAAAAGATTAACATTCAGCCAATAGATCAACCCGAAATCAAGGTAATACAAATTGAAGAAGATAAGCCATTAATTTTTGAGGCGACAGTTCAGGTAAGGCCGGAAGTAAAACTTGGTTCTTTTGATAAAATTAGTATTCAAAAAGAAGATATAAAAGTTACAGGCAGTGATGTAAAAAATGAAATAAAGAAAATTCAAGAAAACCAGGCAAAATTAAATGTAGTGAAAAATCGCAAATCAAAGAAAGATGATTTCCTGTTAATTGATTCCGAAGGATATGTTGAAGGAAAAGTAATAGAAGGAAGTAAGGTTGAAAAACAGCTTGTTCAATTAGGAAAAAATGCAGCACCTGAATTTAATGATAAGCTTGTAGGATGCTCGGCTGGAGACGAAAGAGAAATAAAAATATTAGTCCCCAAAGATATTGAGGATAAAAAAATAGCAGGCAAAGAAATTACCTATAAAGTTAAAGTTATTGAAGTAAAAGAAAAAGAATTACCTGAATTAGATGAGGATTTTGTTAAAACAATAGGCAATTACAAAACTTTAGATGATTTTAAGAAAGATATTAAGGATAAATTAGAAAAACAAGTGGAGATGATTAATAAAAATAATTATGAGCGCAAATTATTGGGAAAAGTGGTGGATGTTTGTGAAGTAAAAGTTCCAAAAGTATTAATTGAAAGAGAATTAGAATATATGATGAAATCTTTGGAAGATGATTTAAAAGCCAAAGATTTATCTTTACAAGATTATTATACAAGTATTAAGACTGATGAAGAAAAAGTCAAAAAAGAATACGAAATTGTTGCTGAAAAAAGAATAAAACAGGAATTGGTCTTAGATAAAATTAGTCTGGCTGAGAAAATTCAAGTTACCGAAAAGGAAGTTAAGGATAAAATCAAAACAATCGCTAAAGAGATGAAACAAGATCCTTTGAAAGTAGAGGCAACTTTTAAAAAGAATAATAATTTAGATGGCTTAGAAGAAAGTATAAAAAGAGAAAAAATAATTGATTTCTTAAGTAAAAAGATAGAAACAATAAAATCCAAAAAGGAGGTCAAATCCAAATGACTTTAGTTCCAATTGTAGTAGAACAAACTCCTCGAGGGGAGAGATCTTATGATATTTATTCTCGCTTACTTAAAGATAGAATAATATTTTTAGGAACAGAAATAGATGATGCAACAGCTAATATCATCATCGCCCAATTATTATTTTTGGAAGCAACTGATCCTGATAAAGATGTTTATATTTACATTAATAGCCCTGGTGGTTCCGTAAGTTCTACCATTGCTATATATGATACCATCCAATATATAAAATCTGATGTTTCGACCATATGTATAGGAATGGCCGCCAGTGGTGCGGCTTTAATCTTAGCTTCAGGCGCAAAAGGGAAAAGATTTGCTTTGCCTAATTCAAGGATTATGGTGCATCAACCCTTAGGAGGAGCACAGGGTCAGGTTACAGATATAGAGATACAGACTCGAGAGCTGAAAAGAATTAAAGATTCAATAAATAAAATATTAACTCATCATACCGGGCAAAAATTAGAAAAAATAGAGAAGGATACTGAAAGAGATTTCTATATGACTTCTCAAGAATCTAAAGAATATGGATTAGTTGATGAGGTAATTAAAAGTAGAGAAGAAGCAGTAAAGAAATAGAAAGAGGTGAAAAATGGTGAAATGTTCGTTTTGTGGCAAAACCCAAGATGAAGTATATAAAATAGTTGCAGGTCCTGGTGTTTGTATATGTGATGAATGCATCAAGGTATGTAATGACATTATATTAGACAGAAGGAAGAAAGAAGGCAGGCCCTTTGATTTTAAAAATATCCCTTCTCCTAAAGAAATTAAAAGTTATTTAGATGAATATATAATAGGGCAAGATAAAGCAAAGAAAATACTCTCAGTTGCCGTATATAACCATTACAATAGAATAAAGAGTAACAATAATAATAAAATAGATAGAAAAGATAAAAAAATAGATAAGGAACGGGAAGAGATAGAATTAGAAAAGAGTAATATTCTTTTAATGGGCCCTACCGGATGTGGAAAAACCTTGTTAGCCAAGACTTTGGCTAAAAAATTAAATGTACCTTTCGTTATTGCCGATGCTACGACATTAACTGAAGCTGGATATGTTGGTGACGATGTAGAAAATATCCTGTTAAATTTACTAAGAGTAGCAGATGACGATATAAGTTTAGCCCAAAAGGGAATAATATATATAGATGAGATTGATAAAATAGCACGTAAATCAGAAAACCCATCTATAACCAGGGATGTGTCTGGCGAAGGAGTTCAGCAGGCTCTTTTAAAAATTATCGAAGGTACAGTAGCAAGCGTGCCTCCTTATGGGGGAAGAAAGCATCCACAAGAAAAGAATATTCAAATAGATACCAAGGAAATATTATTTATTTGCGGAGGAACTTTTGAGGGATTGGAAAATATAATAAATCATCGAATGGGTAATAATAATAATATCGGGTTTAAAGCAGATATAAAAAGAAAAAATAATAAAGAAGATGATTATAAGTTAATGGAAAATGTTTTACCGGAAGATCTGATAAAGTATGGCTTAATTCCCGAATTAATTGGGAGATTACACGTAGTTTCTACGTTAGAAGCTTTAGACAATGACGCATTAATGAAAATATTAACCCAACCAAAAAATGCCATAGTAAAACAATATAAAAAAATATTTGAATTAGAAGGTGTGAAACTTAACCTTACCCCTGGAGCTTTAGAAGCTATCGTGGAAGAAAGTATAAAACGAAAAATAGGGGCAAGGGGTTTGCGTTCAATTATGGAAGATTCAATATTAGATATAATGTACCAGATACCTTCGGAGAAAAATATTGAAGAATGCACTATTACCAAAGAAGTTGTGAAAGAGAGACAGATGCCTGAAATAAAAAGGTATAGAGAAGGTTTAAGAAAAGAAACAGCGTAGTATCGTATTGCGTATCGCGTAAAGAAAATATAGTTCAGAATAAAAGTACTATTGCGTATATCATATGAAATATAGCGTATAACGGAATTATTATTCATTTTGTAAGAGGATGGATTTATCCGTCCTCGATTTACGCGATACGCAATACGAAAGAAAAAAAAGGGAGATTTAATATTTTACATGAATAACAAAAATATAAAAAGCTTAGATAAAAATATATTACCTTTATTGCCACTAAGAGAATTAGTTGTTTTCCCCAATATGATTATTCCTCTTTTTGTTGGGAGAGAACAATCTATTAATGCTTTGGAAGAAGCAATAAATTTAAAAAGTTTGATATTTATCGCAGCTCAGAGAGATCCAGAAATAGAAAAACCAAAAGTTGAAGACATATATTCTATCGGAACAATTGCTAAGATAGTACAAATTTATAAACTACCGGATGATACCATAAAAATATTAGTGGAAGGACTCAGTAGAGCAAGAATCAAAAATGAAGAGGTAGCTAATAATTTTCTTAAAGTACAAGTAGAAAAAATAAAAGTTAAAAACGGTAAAAATCTAAAAATAGAGGCTTTAATGAGATTGACAATCAAAAGATTTGAACAATATTTAAAATTAAACAATAAATTACCTTCTGAAATGATGTTGTCAATAAAGAATGTTGAAAAACCAGATAAATTAGCCGATATAATCGCTTCAAATTTAATTTTAAAGGTAACAGAAAAACAATATTTGTTGGAAATAGTTAACCCTTTGGAAAGACTGGAGAAATTAATTGTTATACTAAAAAAAGAAATAAGTATTTTAGAATTAGAAAAAAAGATACAAGAAAGGGTAGAGGTAAATTTAGAAAATTACCAAAAAGACTATTACCTAAAAGAGCAATTAAAAGAAATAAAAAAAGAATTAGGGGATAATGAAGAAAATATTTCAGAAGCTGATGAATTCAAAGAGAAAATATATTCTCTAAAACTTACCCAAGAAGTGGAAGAAAAGTGTATCAAAGAAACAAATCGTTTAGAAAAAATACCGTTTTTATCTGCCGAGAGCGGAGTAATAATAAATTATTTGGAATGTATCATGACCCTTCCCTGGAACAAAAAAACTAAAGAGAAATTAGATATAAAATTAGTAAATAATATTTTAGATGAGGACCATTATGGTTTATTAGATGTTAAAGAAAGAATCTTAGAATATTTAGCAGTTAAAAAAATAAGCAATAAACATATAGGGACAATTTTGTGCTTAATAGGACCTCCGGGAGTAGGAAAGACATCATTGGCAAAATCAATAGCCCGGGCAATGGGTAGAAAATTTGTAAGAGCTTCCCTGGGAGGCGTACGGGATGAAGCAGAGATACGCGGACACAGAAAAACTTATATAGGTTCTATGCCGGGAAGAATTATCCAAGGAATAGTTAGCGTAAAATCTAAAAATCCTGTTTTCTTGTTAGATGAAATTGATAAAATGACCATGGATTTTAGAGGCGATCCTTCCTCTGCTCTATTGGAAGTATTGGACCCTGAACAAAACAACGCTTTTAGAGACCATTATTTAGAAATCCCCTTTGACCTTTCTGAAATAATGTTTATCACCACAGCTAACAATGAAGATGAGATACCTTATTCCTTGAGAGACAGGATGGAGATAATTAATATTCCTGGTTATATTGAGTATGAAAAATTACAGATTGCCCGGTTATTTTTATTACCAAAACAATTAGATAACCATGGCTTTAAAAAAGATGATATAGAAATATCAGAAAAAGCCATGAAAAAAATAATCAAGGAATATACTCATGAAGCAGGGGTAAGGAGTTTAGAAAAAGAAATATCATCTATATGTAGAAAGGTTGCTTTGAACCTAGTTTATTTTAAAAAGAACAGGAATAAAAGAGTTAGAATTACACTGAAAAACTTAGAAAATTATTTGGGAATACCCAAATACAAAATTGATAAAATTGAAAAAGAAGATGCTGTTGG
>JBAUBA010000391.1:0-7104 GCA_049676265.1 Atribacterota bacterium | reverse complement strand
GCGATAATCTCTGTACATATTTCTGAAAAGTTAAGCGGAACGATTCAGAGTGCACGCATGGGTTGTAAAGATACGGAGCACAGTAATAAAATTCACATTATCGATAGTAAAACAAGTTCAGTTGCTTTAGGATTGTTAGTTGCTGTAGCGGCTCAATTAGTTCAAGAAAGGTTTAATATTGAAGAAATCATTAATCGAATAAAAATTGCTGCTGACAATGTTAAAATCTTTATCAGCATACCTACCTTAAAATATCTAATGCGTAGCGGGCGCTTGGGTAAAACTAAAGGACTTTTAGGTACGCTTCTTAATTTGAAACCTATTTTGACTGTAAATTCTGATGGAAATATTGTCGAAGCTGCTAAAGTGATTGGGCAAAAAAGAGTTGTTCATAAAACTTTAGACTTGGCTATTAAATTTGCAAAAAGTCTTAAAAATCCTCGCTTTGGTATTACTCATGTAGCAGCACCAGAGTTGGCTCAATGGTATGGTTACAAAATTCGCACCGTTTTTAATTCCTCAAAAGTAATGATTTCCGAAGCATCTCCTGCTTTAAGCGTTCATATCGGTATTGGCGGAGCTGCTATAGCAGTCCTGGGTGATTCTTAAAAAATGAAAAAATGACAAAGAACCGTCGCCTGTCATTTTTTAAAGAAGGATTTTTTAAAATAGTTGTAGTAGTATTTACAATATATATATTAATAATTAATAGGTGGTGATTAGTAGAAGATGAAAAAGATATTAAAAAATATTTTAGATTGGTTAGAACCAAAAGTAAACTATGCTGATTTAAGGTTTGTTCAAACTGAAAAGGAGAGCATCGAAGTAGAAAATGGCATTCTCTCTTCCTATAATGTCTCAACTAATAGAGGAGTAGGGATACGAGTATTGGCGGATGGTGCCTGGGGGTTTGCTGCCTCTAATAATCTTAAAAGAACTTCTTTGCTTGAGACGGCTAATAAGGCATTGGATATTGCCCAGGCTTCCGCCCTGGTTAAAAAAGGGGAAATTAAACTTGCCCCAGAAAAAAAACATCTTGCTACCTATATTACCCCAATTACCAAAGATCCTTTTCGGGTTAGCCCTTCAGAGAAGATAGACCTGTTGGTAAAAGTAACCAAGGCAATATTAAAAGATAAAGTAAAGAAAAGCGAAGGTTCGCTTGAGTTTATTAAAACCTATAAGATTTTTGTATCTACAGATGGTTCTGAAATTGAGCAGACTATTATTGAATCAGGCGGAGGAATTGTTGCTTCTGCTATCGGAGAGGATGATTTTCAAAAACGTTCTTATCCTTCCGGTTTGGGAGGCGATTATGCTACCTGCGGTTACGAATTTATTGAAGAAATGAAATTAACAGAAAATGCAGAAAGGATTTCAGAGGAAGCGAATCAGTTATTGGCAGCCCCTCCTCTTCCTGCCGGGAAAACCGATATTGTATTGGGCGGGTCTCAGTTGGCTCTTCAGGTACATGAATCCTGCGGACACCCAATTGAATTAGACCGGGTATTGGGGAAGGAGATAAGTTATGCGGGAGGCAGTTTCTTGACTCTGGATAAATTGAATAATTTTACTTACGGCAGTCCTGAAGTGACTATAGTAGCAGATGCAACTGTTCCGCGAGGGCTGGGAACTTTCGGCTATGATGACGAAGGTGTCCCTGCCTCTAAAACTTATTTGATAAATAAAGGAAGGCTCCAAGGGTATTTAATGTCCAGAGAAGATGCAGTTGTATTGGGATTACCCAGTAATGGTGCTGCCAGAGCAGAAAACTGGAATCGAATCCCCTTGGTTAGAATGACCAATGTGAATTTATTGCCCGGTAATTTGGATTTAGATGAACTTATCGGAGATATAAAAGAAGGGTTATACTTTGATACTAATAAAAGCTGGAGCATAGATGATAAAAGATTAAATTTCCAATTTGGCACAGAGGTTGCAAGAGAGATAAAAAACGGGAAACTAGGACGGTTATACAAAAATGCTATCTATCAGGGAATAACTCCGGAATTTTGGAAATCCTGTGACGGAATAAGTGATAAAAAATACTGGAAGGTATGGGGAGTCCCGAATTGCGGAAAAGGACAGCCAAGTCAATCAATGCATGTTGGTCACGGCACCTCGCCTGCCCGATTCAGGAAGATAAAGGTAGGTGCATCACAATGAGAGATATAAATTCTGGAAAAGAACTGGTCGAAAAGATAAGTGGTTTTCTTAAAGGTTATGATTTTGAAATAGTGGCAGTCGAAAATAGAAGCGAACTTACCAGGTTTGCAGAATCTTATATTCACCAGAATGTTGCGGAAGCTAATTTAAACTTAGTCATAAAGATTATCAATGAAGACAGAATTGGTTTAACTGTCATGAACTGCATTGATGATCGTTCCCTATCCCAAAATATTCAAAAGGCAATTGAAATAACCAAAATTAGTCCCAAGCTGAATTATAATTACCGTTTAGTAACTCCTCAGAGATACAAATTACAGTGTAAATTTTCCCAAAAGACCGCACAGTTTACCCCCTTAGTCCGGGCTCAGTTAATCAAGCAATTAGTGAAAAAAGTACATCAGCGTAAATATAATGCTGCGGGGGCTTTTACAACGGAAGTAAATACTTTGTTGGTGGCAAATTCAGAAGGAATTTTTGCCTTTGATCGAGGGACGAAAGTGGAATTCAATTGTGTGATTACCAAAAAAAACTCTACCGCTTATTACTCATTTATCAGTGAAGAGATTGATGATTTGGATATCGAGAGAAGTACCGATGAATTATTATTAACCGCCTCCCGAAATACAGAGCAGACAGAGATTGAGCCGGGAGTTTATACAGTAATTCTTTCACCTGAAGCAGTTTCTGAAATTTTAAATTATACCTGTTACGCAGCTTTTAATGGGAAGATGATTATGGAAGGCCAGAGTTTTATCAGTAATAATCGGGGGAAGAAACTTTTTCCGGAGACTGTCAGTATTTCTGATGATCCTTTTGAAAAACTTACTATGCCCATACCTTGTGATTTTGTCGGTTGGCCCCGCGAGAAGGTATGCCTGGTAAGGGATGGCGTGATAGTGGATGGAGTTTATGATCACAACACTGCTTTAAAATATAATAAAAAATGCACTGCCAATACTTTACCTCCCGAACATTCTTCTTCCGGAGCTCTGCCTTTCAATATAGTGATGAAAGAAGGGGGTAACACTATTGAAGAAATGATTTCTTCCACTAAAAAAGGTGTTTATATTTCCAGATTACATTATGTTAATATTCTCAATCCCATGAGCATACAGTTAACCGGTATGACCAGAAACGGCACTTTTTTGATTGAAGATGGGAAAATGACTACAGCGCTAAAAAATATGAGATTTAATACCAGCGTAGTAGATATGTTAAAGTCAGTAGATATGATATCAAAAGAAAGACAGACAAAAGAAGGATATATTGGCCCGACAGTTGCCCCCTATCTCAGAACCAATAATTTCACCTTCTCCAGCAAAACAAGTTTTTAGAGAAACAGGAACAGAGAACCGTTCTCTGTATCATCTTTGTTTCACTGAGGCGATAAAGATATCCTAATGGTCAGAAGATCATCTTTTTTTGGCTTTCTTCCCAAAGCAGCAACCATTCTATGACAGGGGACCGGCGTTTTTCAGGCCGATAAATTCCGCTGGATTGGCGGGAAAGGTCTTGATGCCGTCCGCTTTGCCGAACTGCTTAAGGGGACGTTTATTTTATTTACCTATACATTCTATACTATGGTTAATAGCTGATTTTATCTTTTCAATCTCCATCTCTTGTATTTTTTCAGAAAAAGGTTCAAAAGAAATATTTCCCGTATAGCCAAGTTTTAGGAGTAATTCTATTTGTTTCTTGGTTTGAAGCTTATCTTGTTCGGTTACTAAAACACGATGATTATCTCTATATTCTTCAACGGGAATATTGCTTTCTACCCCGGAGATGTGGACTAATCCGGTATAAGAGATATCATAATTGTTTTCAATTGTCTCAAAGGTATCAGGACCAAGATGATGATGGAAGGTATCATGAACAATTTTATAGACAGGAAAACCTGATTCTTGAATAGCTTTCATTGCTGTAACCAGTGATCGAAGAGAACATTCTTCAAATCCCAAAGGTTCTAAATAGCCTTGTATGCCGTTATCCCGAAACAAAGGTCCAAAAGATTTTAAGGCTTTTACGGTTTCTTTAAAAATCTCTTCTGAATTCCTTTTATCATTAACATCATTGTTAGGGCATAATACAATAGCTTTACAACCGATAGATAGTGATAGATTGATTAACTCTTTCAATTCTTTTATAACATCCGGCAGCACCGCGCCTAAATTAAATTTCTGTAAGGCATTGATAGTTAATATTTCCATTCCGTATTTTTTTGAAAGTTCTTTCAATTGCCCAGGAGTATAGCCATCAATTATCTTTCCTCCGGAAAGGTCATTGCGCAGTTCGATTTTATTTAAATCCAAATCTTGAGCAAATTTGAAAAAATCTTCTAATTTTAATTTAGGATAAATAATTCTGTTAAGACTAATTTTTGATCTTTTAATCATTCTATATCCTCCGCCTTTTTTGTATAAATATTATTCTAAGCGTTTTATGACCGAACTTTTTTGGTTGTTTTGTTACGAATTATGTAGCAATCGATCAGATTATTTTATTTTATAATTTATTTTTTTATTTTAAATTCTATCGGATAGTATATCATATAATTTTGTAAACTTCATTTGAAATATAATATATGAATTACTATTATAGTTAAAATGATTCAGAAGAAATTATAAAAAAACTTTGACAAGAAGGACTGCCTTATTGTAAAATAACATTACCTGCAATCGAATGCATAATTATAATGCTATTTTTATAATTATAAAATTTCACCGAAAACACTTTCTTATTTTCATCACTGTTTTGATTTTTTATTAACGAGCCCAGTAAGCCGTCAATGAAAAAAACTAAACATAAATGCTCGAAAATTAGAAATCAAAAGAAGTAATTTAATCAAAATAAATCAAAGAAAAGAATTTTATAGGATTTAAATTATGATAATGCAATCGTTCGCATTTAATATATTTAAAATTGCTTAAATCAACATTAGAAATTGACTTATAAGATATTATTTGAATCATTTCTAATAACAAATACAATTGCCTTGGTGTTAAAATTGATACAATCAGATTTCTTAAAAAATTAAAAAACTCCCTGTGATAATGCCCTAAAAAAGAGATTTTCCTTTAGATAGCAGGGAACCAATAAGAGGAGGTGAGACATAAAAAGAAAATTTTTCTTAAGTGTAAGTATATTTAAAATTTAAAAATATTTTAGGAGGTAAAAATGAAAAGTAATTTAAAAAGTAGCTTAGCTTTCTTGTTTATATTTTTATGTTTAACTGTATTTCTTTCAGGTACGATTTTTGCGGCAGGTCAGGAAATTGATCTACAGACAGCCAGTTGGGATGAGATAGTTGCTGCTGCTAAGGAGGAAGGGCAGGTAACATTCTATGCCTGGTATTTCGCGGACTACTTTAAAGATGCATCTGAGGCATTTGAGAGTCAATATGGCGTTAAAGTCAATTTGATTATCGGGGATCAGACAGCTAATTTCAATAAAGCCATATCGGAGAAGGATCGTGACGTAGGGACCATCGACGTAATGATTGTTGGGGGACAGTGGGTGAAGACCACTATGGATCTGGATCTGTTCTACGGACCCATGAAAAACGTGATACCCGATGCAGACAAGCTGGCTCCGACTATCTGGGAAGTTCAGGAGGGTGTGCTGGTCAAAGGATATCTAACTCCCTTCCATAGAAACCAGACCGGTATTCTCTATGATCCGGAACGTGTTTCCAATCCGCCCCAGACCTGGGCAGAACTCGAAGCATGGATAGATGCCAACCCCAAGAAATTCGGTTTTAACGATCCTTCAAAAGGTGGTTCCGGTCAATCTTTCGTTCACACATTGATAAGTCAGACCACCGGAGGCTTGGACAAGTACAAGGGCGACACCGACGTGGTTCCAGAGAAGGTGGCAAATTGGAATCTGGCTTGGGAGTGGGTCAATACCCGCGAGGATAAGCTGACCTTTACCGTATCAAACAATGACTCCATCACCAGGCTCAATGACGGTGAGATCGCCATGACCTTCGCTTGGGATGACAATGTTACGGATATGATGAAAAAAGGCAATATCTTCACCAGAGCGAAGATGTATATTCCAAAAATGGGGGCAGCCGGTGGTGGAGATACCTTGGGTGTACTGAAGAACGCACCGAACAAGGCCGCTGCAGCGCTTTTTATCTATCATATCATCTCAAAAGAGCAGCAGCTTAAGAAGTTCGAGATGGTGGGTGCCTATCCTGCAAGAACCGATATTGCTATTGAAGGAACGCTGTTGACCGAAGCAGACAGAGCGAATAATGCGATTGCATGGTTCCCAGCACCTTACAAAAGTCACATGATTTCCGAGTTCGTCAAGAATGTGTTGATGAAATAAGGGGTGTGCAAGTGCGGGCTGGGGGAATTATCCCCAGCCCGCGAAGAGACCGACCGCAACCTGGAATTAGGCTGTGCTGTAAGCTTTAAATTTTATACAAATGGGGAGCCTTGTGTCAAACCTGAGAATTAAAAACTTAACGAAAAAATTCGATGAAGTCATTGCTGTGGACAACATAAGTTTAGAAGTGGCTGATGGTGAATTTGTCACCCTGCTCGGTCCTTCAGGCTGTGGGAAGACCACCACCTTAAGAACTATTGCAGGATTTTGCTATCCTGACGAGGGTGAGATCTTTTTTGGAGACAAGATCATGAACAATATTTCCCCAAACAAGCGGAATACAGCCATGTGCTTCCAATCCTATGCCTTGTTTCCCCATATGTCCGTCTGGGACAACATAAGCTTCGGGTTAAAAATGCAGAAAATTCCAATACAGGAACAGAAAAAGAGGGTCTTAAAAGTGATGGAGATGTTGGGAATTGAGGATTTGCAAAAACGCAAACCCGGACAACTGTCAGGAGGACAGCAGCAACGGGTTGCCCTGGCAAGAGCTATTGTAACAGAGCCCCAGGTTCTTCTTTTTGATGAACCGCTTTCCAA